>JAZRFI010000146.1:0-11574 GCA_045661285.1 Eubacteriales bacterium
CGGGTTTTTAGTTTTATTCAAATTCGTAACCGTGTTAATCGAAGCGGAAACGAAAGGAGACAAACAATGGATTACAGTTTGAAAGAGGTCGCAGGCCGTATCAAGGATCTGCGCGAGGCAAAGGGCTATACGCAAGAAGAGCTTGCAAGGCTTACCGGCGTATCGACCGAGGATTATTTGCTTCTTGAAAAAGGGGAGACCGACTTCAGCTTTACCTTCATCTACAAATGCGCCAAGGCTTGCGGTGTTGAGGTTGTTGACCTTTTGGAGGGCAGAAGCTCGACCCTTACCTCCTTCGCCATCACGAGAAAGGGTGAAGGTCTTAAGATCTTAAAGCAGCACGGGGTTGAATATAACAACCTCGCCCCCAAATTCAAAGAGAAGCTGGCAGAGCCTTTTCTCGTTAAATTCCCGTATCTTGCCGAAGAGCAGGATGCGCCGATGAAGCTGAATTCCCATAACGGGCAGGAATTTGACGTCATCGTAAAGGGCTCGCTTAAGGTACAGGTCGGCAATCACGTTGATATTCTTAACGAGGGCGACTCGATCTTCTATAACAGCCTTATCCCGCACGGTATGATCGCCGTCAGCGAGGGGGGATGCGAATTCCACGCCGTTGTTCTCAATCCACAAGACGGAGAGGTCAGCGAGGAATATCCCGAATCGCCGTATGCCCCCACCAAGGCGGCCGAGAAAGAAGCGACCCCCGAAACGGTGGCAGATAAATTCGTTGAGTCCTCCTACGATGAAAACGGCGTTTTCAACGGCATCGCCTTTAAAAACAGCGATTCCTTTAACTTTGCCTTCGATTGCGTAGACGCGATTGCCGATAAGAACCCCGATAAGCTGGCGATGATGTGGGTCGCTAATGATAAGACCGATCGCCGCTTCAGCTTTTCCGATATGAAGAAATACTCCGCGAAAACGGCGAATTACTTCGAATCTCTCGGCATCAAGCGGGGCGACACCGTTATGCTCGTATTAAAGCGCCACTATCAGTTCTGGTTCTGCATGCTTGCGCTTCATAAGATCGGCGCTATCGCGATCCCCGCTACCAACCAGCTCGTTGAGCATGATTTTTCCTATCGCTATAAGGCCGCTAAGGTCAAAGCGATCGTTTGTACCGCTGACGGTGACGTATCGGCAGAAGCCGAAAAGGCCGCCGCGGAATTCCCCGGAATGCTTAAGATCTTGGTCGGCGGCAAAAGGGACGGTTGGTGCGATTTTAACGTGGAAATGGAGCGTTTCAGTACGCACTACGATCGCACGGCGGATACGCCCTGCGGAAACGATCCGATGCTGATGATCTTCACCTCGGGAACGACCGGATATCCCCGCATCGCGACCCATTCCTATAAGTACGCCCTTGGGCATTATCCCACGGCCAAGCATTGGCATAACGTGAATCCCAACGGCCTTCATTTCACCATTTCCGATACCGGCTGGGGCAAGGCGCTGTGGGGCAAGCTTTACGGGCAATGGCTCTGCGAGGCGGCGATATTTACCTATGATTTTGACCGCTTCCACTCCGAAGATATTCTGCCGATGTTCAAGAAATACGGCATAACGACCTTCTGCGCGCCGCCTACGATGTACCGCTTCTTCATCAAGGAAGATCTCTCAAAATACGATCTTTCTTCCACCGAATACGCCACAACGGCAGGCGAGGCGTTGAACCCCGAGGTATTCAACCAGTTCAAAAAAGCAACCGGCCTTACCATTATGGAGGGCTTCGGGCAGACCGAAACCACGCTTTCCATCGCGAACTTTGTAGGTACGACGCCTAAGATCGGCTCGATGGGTAAGCCCAGCCCGCTTTACGACGTTGTGGTTCTTGATCCCGACGGAAACGAGTGTAAGACGGGTGACACGGGTGAGATCTGCATCCGCACCAAGGACACGGTTCCCTGCGGGCTCTTTACCGGCTACTATCTGGATGAAGAAAAGACCGCCGAGGCCTGGCACGACGGGTATTACCATACGGGCGATACCGCTACGATGGACGAGGACGGATACCTTTGGTACGTAGGCCGTATCGACGACGTGATCAAATCCTCGGGTTACCGTATCGGGCCCTTTGAGATCGAAAGCGTGATCATGGAGCTTCCGTACGTTCTGGAATGTGCCATCACCCCCGTGCCCGACGAGGTGCGCGGTCAGATCGTAAAGGCCACGGTCGTTCTCGTAAAGGGATACGACAAGACCGAGGAGCGGAAGAAGGAGATCCAAGAGTACGTAAAAACGCACACCGCCCCTTATAAATATCCGAGAATCGTGGAATTCGTCGACGAGCTGCCCAAGACCATCAGCGGTAAGGTAAGGCGCGTTGAGATCCGCAAAAACGATATGCAAAAGCTTGGAAAATAAAAGAAAAAGGAGATACCCCAAAAGTATCTCCTTTTTTGCTTATTCGGTCAAAGCTTGGCGATATCCGCCTCGCTGATCATCTTGAAGCCGGCGTTCGTAAGGATCGCTTCGGCCTCCTCGTTTTCCTCCACGCGCAAAACGACGTAGGCGTGCTTTTCGGTACGCGCCATAAACGCGTAAAGATATTCAACGTTGATATCGGCCTTATCCAAAACCGAGAGCGCCGAGGTAAGTCTTCCGGGCTCATCCCCGATCTTAACGCCCACAACGTCGATGGTCTTAAAAAGATATCCGTTTTCCGCCAAGACTCGCTCGGCGGTCTTTTCATCGTTGACGATCAAACGCAGAATTCCGAAATCCTGCGTTTCCGCAAGCGAAAGCGCCCGCAGATTGACGTTGTTTTCGGAAAGAATTTCGGTAATGGAGGCAACGGTTCCTTTTTCATTCTGAACAAAAACGGTTAATTGCTTGATTGCCATTTTCTATACTCCTTTCACGGTTAAATCAGCTTGCGCTTATCGATCACGCGAACGGCCTTGCCCTCGCTTCTTGCAATGGTCTTGGGGGGGACGAGGTGAACCGTGGGGTTGATCCCAAGCATGGTTTTTAAGGCGCCGGAAAGCGATTTTTCCATCGCCAGCACCGTGCTTACCTTGTCGGTAAATTGCTCGGCCGTCATTTCAACGTTGATATCGAAGGTGTCGTTGTTCTTCACGCGGTCTACCACGATCTGGTAGTTTGGCTGATATCCCTCGTTCAAAAGAACGGTTTCAATCTGGCTGGGGAATACGTTTACGCCGCGAATGATCATCATATCGTCGGTTCGACCCATCGGCTTTGCCATTTTGATAAGCGTACGCCCGCACGAGCATTTTTTGCGCGAAAGCACGCAGATATCCCGCGTGCGGTAACGAAGCAGGGGGAAGGCTTCTTTATCCAGCGAGGTGAAGACAAGCTCGCCACGGCTTCCCTCGGGAAGCACCTCTCCCGTATCGGGGTCGATGATTTCGGCGAAGAAGTGGTCCTCGTTTACGTGCATACCGGTCTGCTCGCAGCACTCAAAGCCGACGCCGGGGCCCGAGGTCTCGGTAAGACCGTAAATATCGTAAGCCTTGATGCCCAGCGCTTCTTCAATGCCGCGGCGCATTTCCTCGGTCCAGGGCTCGGCGCCGAATATACCGGCCTTCAAGGGAATATCCTCGGGCTTATAGCCCATTTCCTTCAAGGCTTCGCCGATATACGCCGCGTAAGAGGGCGTACAGCAAAGAATGGTCGCGCCAAGATCCTGCATAAACTGGATCTGCCGCTCGGTGTTACCCGAGGACATCGGGAGGGTGAGGCTCCCCACCTTGTGAGAGCCGCCGTGAAGGCCCGCGCCGCCCGTGAAAAGGCCGTAGCCGTAAGCGACCTGGCAAACGTCCTCTTTGGTGCCGCCGGCCGCCATGATCGCGCGGGCGCAGCAATCCTCCCAAAGGTCAACGTCCTTTTGCGTGTAAAAGGCTACCACGCGGCGCCCCGTCGTTCCCGAGGTGGAGTGGATACGCACGCATTCGCTGAGCGGCTTTGCCAGCAAGCCGTAAGGATAAGCGTCGCGCAGATCCGCCTTGGTAAGGAAGGGGAGCTTATAAAGATCGTCGATCCCATGGATATCCTCGGGCTTAACACCCTTTTCGTCCATAAGATTGCGGTAATAAGGAACGTTTTCGTAAACGTGCTTAACCTGCTTAACGAGCTTTTCCGATTGAAGCTTTTTCATTTCTTCACGCGGCATGGTTTCAATTTCTTTTTGGAAATAATTCTGTTCCATTGTTGATCTTCCTTTCTGTCTTCATTTGGTAAAGATCGAAATGCGGGGGGGATAAAAAAAGCCCTCTGCATCCCGAAAAAAGAATACAGAGGACGAGGAAAGTTCCCGTGGTACCACCTCAGTTCATCGCAGCCTCACGGCCGCGACCTTATCAGGTACTGGCATACCTTAGTTCTGTGACGGGAACCCCCGTTGCATCCTACTTGAAAATTCTTTCGTTCAGCGCACTGCTCGCAGAAGGAATTCGATAAGGACGCCCCCTTTGCCTCGCACCGACCGGCAACTCTCTCCAGGCTCTTTCCAAACCTACTTGTTTCTGCTCTGTCGCATTTATGAATGAATTATAGCACTTGCTTTTACTTAAGTCAAGGGCTTTTTGAAAAAAAAACGCGTTTTTCCGTTTTTATATTTCGTCGATTTTGATCAGATTGGTATTTCCCGAATGCCCCGTGGTGTCCCCGCCCGTGATCACGATGCGGTCGCGCTTTCCAAGCGAAAGCGCCTTAGAGGCGATCTTTTTTGCGGTATAGAAAAGCACGTCGGTGGAGGTAAATTCTTCGCACATGGCGGGAATAACGCCCCAAGAAAGGGCAAGCTTACGCCAGGTGGTCTCGTTCGTCGTCAACCCTACGATCGGTACGGGTGAGCGGAAACGGGAGACCATACGGGCGGTCATTCCCGAAAGCGAGCAAGCAACGATCGCCTTGGCTTCAATATCGATCGCCATGCCGCAGGTCGAATGCGAGATCGCGTCGGTCATGTTCCGAATGGTGAAATCGGCGTCGTGGAAACGTTTTTTATAATCAATGGTGCCCTCGGTGGTTTCGGCGATCTTAGCCATGGTTTCGACGGCTTGTACGGGATATTTCCCGGCCGCCGTTTCTCCCGAAAGCATAATGGCGCTCGTTCCGTCGTAAACCGCGTTGGCGATATCCGAAATTTCGGCTCTCGTCGGGCGGGAGTTTGCGATCATCGATTCCAGCATCTCGGTCGCGGTGATCACGCGCTTACCAAGCATACGGCATTTGGTTATCAGTTTTTTCTGGATAGCGGGGAGGTGTTCAAAGGGAATTTCGACCCCCATATCGCCGCGGGCTACCATAATGCCGTCACAGCATTGGCAGATATCCTCGATGTTATCAACGCCCGATTGGTTTTCGATCTTGGCGATCAGCTCGATTCCCTCAGCCCCGATCTCCTTCATATAATTTCGTACGTCCAAAAGATCCTGCTTGCAGGAAACGAAGGAGCAAGCGATATAATCAATGCCGTTATCAACCCCGAATTTGATATCCTTTTTATCCTGTTCGGAAAGATAAGGCTGCTTCATCACCTTGCCGGGGAAGCTCATGCTCTTGCGATCCGAAAGCACGCCGCCGCAAAGAACGAGGCACTCGATATCGGGCCCGTTGATCCTTTCGACGCGAAAGGAAAGAAGGCCGTTGTTAAGGAGAATGGTGTCGCCGACCGAAAGCTCCTCGGGGAGCTTTTCGTAGCTGACCGAAACGCACGCGCGGTTGCCCACAAGCTCGTTAGCCGTAAAGGTAAAGCGATCACCGTCCGAAAGCAGAATTTTGCCGCCCCCAAAGGTTTTGATGCGGTATTCGGGCCCCTTGGTATCCAGCATAATGGCAATGGGAAGCCCAAGCTCCTCCCGAACCTCCTTCACAAGGTCGATCCGTCTTTGATGGTCGGCGTGGGTGTTATGGGAAAAGTTAAGCCTTGCCACGTTCATACCCGCTTGGCAAAGCCCCTTGATGATCTCTTTGGTTTCGCTTGCAGGGCCAAGCGTACATACGATCTTGGTTTTTCGCATAGTGTTTCTCCCTTGATGTGTTATAAAAAAGTATATCACGCAAGGTTTAAAAATTCAAGTGGAATAGGTTTTTTCGCCCTTTTCGCTATGTTCTTTGCCGTTTTTTTACCGCCTTTTGGCGAAAAAATCAAATGGCCGCCGCAAAATAATCGGCGATTTGCTCAGGGCTTTCCTTCATGCCGCCCTCGATCCACCACAAAACGGCCGAAACAAAAGAGGATGCCACGTGATGAATGAAGAAATCTTTCGGCAGAGAAGCGTCTCTTTTTTCGTCAAACAAAGAAAGATTTTCCCCAATAAACTGTTGAAGATTGTCCTTGAAATATCGCAAAAAAAGCTCGTTGCTTTCACAAGAGAGAAGATCAAGAAGGTGATGATCGTTTTTTTGCAGATGCTGCAAAAGATGCAAAAAAGCCGAAGAAGGGGCATCGCAAGAAAAAATATGCCGATGAGTGTTTCTTTTTGGATCGGTCACGTCAAAGATATGGCAGAAAAGCTCTTCGCAAAGGGCTTTCAACAAAAAATCCTTGGTTTCGAAATGGGCGTAGAAGGTAGCTCTTCCCACGTTTGCTTCCTCAATGATCTGCCCGACCGTAATCTGCGCGTATCGCTTTTTGGAAAGCAGGGCGCTAAAGGCCCCAAAGATCGCCTCTCTCGTTTTTTTCTGGCGTCTGTCCATATTTCCCCCCATACAATAGTTTAAAAATGTTCGGTATCGAACGCCTTGCATAAACTGTATATTGACATGAACGTTTCGTTTTGATACATACTATATAGAACAATTTGTTCGGTAATGAATACAGTGTATCATATTTTTGCGATGCTGTCAATAAAAAGGGGAGCTTATGAAAAGCGAAAAAAGAATTCTCTTGGCCTTTCTTTTAAATCTTTTGTTTGCCGTATTTGAGTTTTTCGGCGGTATCGTTACGGGAAGCGTTGCGATCCTTTCGGATGCTTTGCACGATATTGGGGATGCTTTCGGTATCGGTACTTCCTTTTTCTTAGAGAAAAAAAGCAAAAAAGGGCCGGATGAGGTCTATACCTACGGCTACGCGCGCTTTTCAATTCTCGGCGGTGTTATCACGACTCTCATTCTTCTTTTCGGCTCGGTTGCGGTCATAGCCGCGGCTATCGGTCGTATCATAGAGCCCGTAGCGATCCATTACGACGGGATGATCCTCTTTGCCGTTGTCGGTGTTTTCGTCAATCTCTTGGCGGCGGTATGCACCCGCGAGGGAGGCTCGCTCAATCAACGGGCGGTCAATCTTCATATGGTAGAGGATGTGCTTGGTTGGATCGTTGTGCTTATCGGAGCTATCGTTATGCGCTTTACCGATCTTGCGATCCTTGACCCCTTGCTTTCCTCTTTCGTCGCGCTCTTTATTCTGTTTAACGCTTACAAAAATCTTCGGGAAGCGCTTTTGATCTTCTTGCTAAAGACCCCAAAAGGGATTAACGTCGAAAAAGTAAAGAAGGAGCTTCTCTCCATAGATGGCATCGCTTCTGTTCATCATATACATCTATGGAGCCTTGACGGACAACAAAACTTTGCAACCTTGCACGCCGTGATTACGAAAGACGCGCGCGAAATAAAGGCGGCGATCCGTGAAAAAATGGCGGAATGCGGGGTCGGGCACGTAACGGTTGAGATCGAAGAGGAGGGCGAGCCTTGCCAAGAGATTTCCTGCCGTATAGATGATATAGCGGCGGCCCCGTGTCACCATCATCACCATCATCACCACCACGAAGGGGTGAGGTAAAAGAAAAAGTCCTTCCGTTGAGGAAGGGCTTTTTGTTTTTTTATTGTTTCTTCATCTGCCGCAAAAAGAGAAGAACGGCCAAGAGGATCGCCGCTATGGCGTATCCAAGCACCCACCAAAGGTGCGGAAAAATATCGGCAAAATTGCCCGCCAGCACGGCGCGTTCCAGCTCCACAGCGTGGACGAAGGGAAGCGCGTAGGCGATCTTCTTAAAAGCCCCGCCGACCAACTCAAGGTCAAACCACGTGCCCGAGAGCCAAGCGGAGAGATTCGTAAGCAGCGCGCCGCAGATGCCGCCGACCTGCTTATCATTGAGAATACTGCCGAAAAGCAGCCCCAGCGCGATGAAAAGCAAAGAAATGGGGAGAATGAACAGGACTGCCCATAGGATATTGACGGTTATACCGAGCCCCAAGATGATGGCAATGATATAACAGATAAGGCTTTGCGCTACGGCAAAGGGAAGGATCGGCAGGGTATAGCCAAGGATAAAATCAAGCGGGGTAAGGGGGGTGGTATATAACCGTTGAAGCAGAGAGCTTCCGCGGTCCTTCGCGATCAGCGTAGCGGAAAAGAGCGTCATAAACGAAAGCCCGAAGACGGTGATCCCCGGCGTAAGATGCCCGATCTCAAAAAGCGGTACGGGGATATTGGCTTGTATGGCGCTTAAAAGCAGAATCAGGATAAGCGGAAAGCCTAAACCGAAAAGCAGGGTCAGGGGGTCGCGAAGGATCTCCTTCGCGTTTCGCTTGGCAAAGGAAAGCATCTTCATTTTACATCCCCCTTTACGATACGGATAAAGGCTTGCTCGAAGCTGGCAACACCCGCCGTTTCTTTAATTTTTTCGGCGGTGTCGCACAAAAGAAGCTTACCGTCCTTCATAATGGCGATGCGGTCGGAAAGCGCCTCGGCCTCTTCCATATAGTGTGTGGTCAAGATGATCGTCACGTTTCCCTTTAAAGAGCGGATCAGATCCCAAAGCTCGCTTCGGGCGATGACGTCAAGCCCCAAGGTCGGCTCGTCGAGAAAGAGGATCTTCGGCTCGCTGACGAGGGCCATCGCGATACTAAGGCGCCGTTGCCACCCGCCCGAAAGCTTTCCCGCTTTTCTCTTTATCACGCTTTGCAGGCCGAGAAGCTCGGTAAGCTCCCCGATCTTCTCGTTTTTCTTTTCCTTGGTAAAACCGTGCACGCCCGCGATCAGCTCAAGGTTTTCGCGAACCGTAAGAAAGGGGGCAACGGCGGTCTCTTGCGGCGATACCGCGATCAGCGATTTCACCTCGGCCGTATCCCTTTTTATGCTTTTTTGGAGCAAATAAGCATCTCCCTCCGAGGGGGCGGTGAGGCAAGAAAGCATTTTGATGGTAGTGGTCTTGCCGGCGCCGTTTACGCCAAGCAGGGAGAAAAGCTCTCCTTCTTCAATCGAAAGCGAAAGGCTGTCTACCGCCAAAACGTCACGGTAACGCTTTGTAAGCCCTTCCATTTTTATAGCATACATTTATTTTTCCTCCGATACGTGTCTATGTCGAATTCCTTGATATAGGTCGGTCAGTATATCACCGATAAGCTTCTCCTCAAAGGGGAAAAACGAGGTGGCAAGCATGGTTCCGATGCCATGCACGGCGATCCACATTTCAAGGTGCATACGCTCGGCCTTTTCCTTGGTTACGCCGTTCGCTTTCATGATCATTTTTACCGATTCTTCAAAATCGGGCGAGAAAGAGAGGTCCTCCTTCGTTCGGTCACGCATAAATAAAAGCTTAAATAGCTCCTTTTCCTCCTTGGCGAAGCGGATATAAGCCATACCGAACGCCTTGTAGGTCGGATACTTTCCGCTTTCGGCTTCGTTTTTAAGAAAAGCAAGATAGCGCTCGTAGGCTGATAAAATAAGCGCCTCCTTCAATTCCTCCATCGTGGAGAAATTCGAGAATATGGGCTGTGTTGAGCAGGCAAGCGAAGAGGCGATCGCCCGCGCGTTGATCGAGCCCTCGCCGCTTTCTCTTACAAGCTCTAAAGCGGTTTTTATAATATCCTCTTTTGTGATCTTTACTCGTGGCGGCATAATACACCCCCCGTTTTTAATATATCGCTCGTTATATATCCATTGTTATTTTATCATGGGATCCGCTTTCTGTCAAGGGGGAAGAAGTCTTTTTTGAATGTTTTTAAATATCTTTTCCGATCGGCTTGCATTTCCCCCTTTTCGGGTGTATACTGTAAATAGGAAGACGGTAAGGCTTCCAATACGTCTTGTGAGGCAGATATGAATCAACACAAAGAATTGCGCATGTTCGGTTGCTCCTTTTTGGCGCTCGGCCTACTCTTTCTCTTTACCTATGTATTGGCGGGGCGCATCCCTGTGACCGAGGCGGTGATCTTCGGTGGGCTTTTGATGCTTTGCGCGATTCCTTTGCATATAGCGGGGAAGTATTGGCTCCCCTCGTACGCCATCGGCATCGCCGTCAATATGCTTGGCTGCGCCTTTTATATCTCGGCCTATTATACCTCGGTTGGGGCAACGGCCACCTTCCTTTCGCTCTTCCTTTCGGTGTTGGCGCCGCTTCTTTATCTTGGCGTTTTGCACCTTTTCGCCTATCTTTTTCCCAATAACCATAAGGTCTTCTGCGTTCTCGGCACGCTTCTTTCGCTTCTTGGGATCCTTGTTTACGTCGTTCTTTGGATCGTTACGGGGCGGGATTCCTGCAGCTTCGGCTTCTTTGCGATGATCGTTTGCTTTACGATGACCCTGGCGCTTTCCTATACCCTGCATAAAGACGAGCCGTGGGTACTTCGCTACGCTTCCTTCGCGGGCTTCGGGTATTTTTCGCTGATCGCGATCGTCGCCTTGGCGATCCTTAGTGAAGGCGGCCTTTTGGAAGACCTTGATCTGAAGATCGACTGGAACCGCAGAAAGAAATCATAAAAGGTGCATAAAGTATAATAAAAAACGGGCAAAAGCTTTGCCCGTTTTTTGTTTTTGCTAAATCAAAAGGGAATACCCGCTAAGACCTTATTTGGGCAACGATACGTTTTCGTTCGGCCGCGTGCCTTTTTTGCTTTCATTATATCATTTTGCAAGTATTTACAAAGCAAATAAAAAATGGCGCGAGATAAAATCATGCGGATCAAACGCGTGCGCTTTCCGATACGAAAAGCGGTTCACCGAATGAAAGCGGTAAAAAGACCTTTCGGGGGAAAATCTTTCTTCTTTTCGCTTGATTTTACTAAAGTGGCGTGATATAATGAATTGATAAAATCGCAAAAGGGATGAGCCTATATGGATAAAGAGATGATAAAGTGCTATGCCGAGGAAGCGCACCGCTTAATGCGTGAGCTTTGCGCGATTCCCGCCCCCTCGCATTTTGAGGACGAGCGGGCGGCGTATTGCTGCGAGTATCTGAAAAAGATCGGGTACGAAAGGGTGTATATCGACGAAGCGAAGAACGTCGTGTGCGAGGCCTTTGGCGAAGATCTTACCGATATAACCGTTTTCGCCGCGCATACCGATACGGTTTTCCCGGACAGAGAGCCGATGCCGTATTACGAAAAAGACGGGATTGCCTATTGCCCCGGGGTCGGGGACGATACGGCCAGCCTTGCCGTGCTTTTGGCGGCGGCTAAGTACTGTAAGGATCAAAGGGTGAAGTCCGACCGTTCGATGCTTTTTGTCTGCAATTCCTGCGAAGAGGGGCTTGGAAACCTGAAGGGCGTGCGCGCGCTTTGCGAAAAGTACGGCGCCAATATGGGGCGCTTTATCACCTTCGACAGCCAGACCGCGTTAATGGTGACCAAATGCGTCGGCTCTCACCGTTACCTTGTTCGTGC
>JAZRFI010000147.1:0-24094 GCA_045661285.1 Eubacteriales bacterium
AAGAAGAACCGCGAGAGCCGCGAGGTCATCCACGCCATTGAGGCGCACCACGGCGACGTTGAGCCCACCACCACCATCGCCTTTATCGTCCAGGCGGCCGACGCAATTTCCGCCGCCCGACCCGGCGCTCGCCGTGAGGACGTGGAAAATTACATCAAGCGTCTGCAAAAGCTTGAGGAGATCGCCAACGAGTTCCACGGGGTCGACAAGACCTTCGCCATTCAGGCGGGCCGTGAGATCCGCGTGATGGTAAAGCCCGAGCAGGTCAACGACGATACGATGACCATTCTTGCCCGCGACATCGCCAAAAAGATCGAGGAGAGCATGGACTATCCCGGTCAGATCAAGGTCAACGTGATCAGAGAAAGTCGCGTGACCGATTACGCAAAATAATCAAAAAACGCAGAATGAGGGGAAAACCTCTCATTCTGCCTCTTTTTTACGTGGCCAAGGGGTGCTTGGCATAGAAAGAAGTCAGTATGAAAATTTTGATGATAGGGGATATTACCTCCCCTCGCGCCGCCCAGTACGTAAAGGATAAGCTTCGAAGCTTTCGCGAATCGGTGGGGGCAGACCTTGTGACCGTGAACGCCGAGAACGCAAGCTTTATCTTGGGGCCGACGCCCGAGTGTGCGCGTGCGCTTCTTTTTGGGGGTGCCGACGTTTTGACGGCGGGGAACCATACCCTGCAAAACTACGCCCTGCAAGAAGAGATCGACCGTATGCCGCGCGTGCTTCGCCCCGCCAACTATCCCCGCCTGACACCGGGGAACGGCTATTGCATCCTTACGGTGCGCGGCGTGCGTGTGTTGGTGATGAGCCTTCTCGGCCGCGTGCATATGGAGCCGCCGCTCAATTCCCCCTTTGAGGCGGCCGACCGTGTGCTTACCTCAGCCAAGGGGCGGTATGACCTTGCGGTGGTGGACTTCCACGCCGAGGCGACCGGGGAGAAGCTGGCGCTTTGCCGCTATCTTTCGGGGCGCGTTGCGGTTATGGCGGGTACCCATACCCACGTTCCGACCGCCGATCTTACCGTGACCCCCGAGGGGACCGGCTACGTCACCGATCTTGGGATGTGCGGCGCCGAGGGCGGTGTCCTCGGGATGGACGGGGACCTCGTGGTAGAAAGATACCTTACGGGCGTTAATCGCCGCCTTGCCCCCGCGGAAGGGAAGCTGTACGCCGACGGCGTTCTCTTTACGGTTGACGAAGCTACCCGAAAAACGGTTGCGCTGGAGCGCGTTCGCTTTTAAATAAAAGAAAAGAGAGAACAAATCGGTTACATGCCGAAATGTCCTCTCTTTTTCTGTTAGATTTTTTATTTTGATAGACCGCGCACGAAGCCACCCTCGCCCGCTGAGGAAATATCGGCGGCCACCACGCGGTTATTGTACATAAGAAGCGTGGCGTATACCGTGCCTTTGGCGCCCTCGTAATTCTCTACCTCGTATACGTAGCGGCAAACGCGCTTGTTCTTATATCGGGAAAGATCAAGCCCCTGCTCCTTTTGGATCTCGTTGTAGCCCGAAAGGATGCGGTCAAATTCCTTTGGCAGAAGAAACTCGGTGACCTCCTTATCGGTGGGCTTTACCTGCCAGCCAAAACTCTCTAAAAAAGCGATCCTCTCTTCCTCGGTGCGAATCCCCCCGTAATTAACGACCTCGGTATCCTCGCCCCCCGCGGCATCGAGCGGCGCCGTTAAGGCAAGCAACGCTAAAAAGAGCGCAAGTGAAAGAAAAACCGCGCCGAAAAATTTTAGGGTGCTGGCGCGCATCGAATAAATAAACATAGGTGGCCCTCCCGCCTTTTTCTTTGTAATATAAGGTATGAGGGGGCGCCCCTATTTATGACGAATAAAAAAGGGAAGGGCGTAAAATCCCTTCCCCCGCCGAAAGCCCTTAGTTAGCGGGGCAAACGGATTTAGAGCAGAAATCGCCGTTCTTCGTTCTGATAGGCGTACAAGGGTACGTCGAAAAACGAAAACGGCGATAGCAAACAAATATAATAAATTCAGAAGGGAAAACCTTTGTTTTTCCTTCTGAAAGCCGACGGAAAACCGAAGATGTTAAAAAGGGGTGTACTGCAAAAGCAATACACCCTCTTTTGTTTGCGGTTCTGCCTAAAGGCGAAAGCCCCGTTTTAGCCGTGGCAGCAGCAACAAAGGATGATCAGGGCGATAATAATGATCCAGGTGCAGTTATCGTCGAAAAGATGGCACAAGCAGTTATTCATCGAGAAAGTCCTCCGTTTATTTCAAGGGAAAAATCCCTTTCGATATTATCTTATGCGCCGCCCCCAAAAGCGTTCCGCCAAAAAAGCTTCTTTCGTGCCAAAACGAAGGCTCTCATATTTGATGCAGAAATTGCCGATCGCGCCCCGAAGGCGTACAAGGGTACGGCGAGAGGAAGCGATCGGTAATAGCAAACAAATATATTTTATTGGAAGAAAAACAAAGTTTTTCAACCTTGAAAAAATGAGAAAAGGGAACAAGGAAGAAAAGAGGCGGTAAAAAGAAAAATGGGCTTGCAATGCAAAGCATTACAAACCCATTTGTTTGCGGTTATGCGCAAATAGGAAGCCTTACTCAGAACGTGAAGCTGATGATATCCTTCGCGGAATCCGCGTCGGCGTAGATCAGGAAGTTCTCATGCTCCTTAAGAAGGGTCGAGGGAACCATGGGGGTGGTCTCATGGGTGTTCAGGGTCTTGTAAAGAGCGTTGGCCTTAACGGCGTAAGGAACGCAGGAAACAATCTCCTTGCACTGCATGATCTGATAGGTGGTCATCGAAACGGCCTGCTTCGGCACATCGTCGAAGGTGGGGAACCAGCCCTCGCCCATCTGCTGGCGGCGGCAGGCTTCGTCAAGGTTAACGATGATGTAGGCCTCGCGGGTGTTGAAGTCGGCGGGCGGGTCGTTGAAGGCGATGTGGGTGTTCTCACCGATACCGATCAGACCGATATCGATCACGTCCTCACGCAGCTTCTTGGTCAGGGCCTCGATGCCTTCCTTGGTGCCGTCAACAAAGTTGACCGAACGAAGGGCGCAGGGAAGCTTCTCGACGAAGCGCTCACGCAGGTAGCGGCGGAAGGAAGCGATGTGGGTCTCGGGCAGATCGACGTACTCGTCAAGGTGGAACATATCAACCTTGGTCCAGTCAACGTCCTCTTTTACGAGGGCGGCGATGGTGTCGAACTGGGAAGCGCCGGTCGAAAGAACGATGCGGGCGTAGCCCTTCTCGGCGATGCAGCGGTTGAGAACGCCGGCAACGTGATGAGCGGCGCTGGCGCCAAGCTCTTCTTTGGTTTTGCAGATTCTGATTTCCATAAGAATAATCCTTTCTCTATATCAAATTTTTTAATTTTTCGTAATGTCGGCAGGGCGGAATTCGCGCTTGCCGCTCTTTTCGGATTCAACCGCCAGGGCGCCGATGAGCAGCGACAGATATCCGTCATAGCTCGAAGCGCAACGGCCGAGCGGATCCTCTTCGGCAGAGGTGCCGCGGAAGATATCGTCACGCAGCTTGCTGTCTCCGCCGCCGTGCGAGCCCTTTCCGAATTCGGTGGGGATCTCGTAGGGTTCTGCGCCTACCGGATAAACCTTGATCGCCATGTTCTGGTAACCGCCGGCATGGCTGCCCTGGATGTGCGAGAACTCAATGCGGCCCTTCGTGCCGATGAAGCGGAAGATACTGCCCTCTTGGGTGTTGTAGGTGGTAAGCGAGTAGTTCATGGTCGTACCGTCGGTATACTTGACAAGCAGGGCCATGTTGTCGTAGATATCGACGTCCTCACCGAATACACAGTTGTCGGTGCAGTAGCCCGAATACGGTTCAAGGTCAATGAAATACTCTTTATCGAACTTGTCCGTGGTGGCATCCCAATAGAAGGGGCATTCGGCGGTGTGGTCGCAGTTACGGCAGTTCTTGCCGCGGAAGGGGCCGTTTTTGCCGTAGAATTCCTGCTTGCAATCGGCAAAGACCGACTCGGGCTCTTTTCCGATGATCCAGTTGACAAGGTCAAAGTGGTGGGTGGACTTATGAAGCAGAAGGCTGTTCGAATACTTCATCTTTCCGTGCCAACGGCGGTAGTAGCTGGTGCCGTGCTTGCGGTCAAGCAGCCAGGTAAGATCCACGTGACGAACGTCGCCGATCACGCCGCTGTTGATGACCGTTTTCAGATCCTCAAACGGCTGCATGTAACGGCAGTTGAAGGTAACGTATACGCGCTTGCCGCTCTTCTTCTCGGCTTCGAGAATGGCGCGGGCTCTTTCAATCGTGTTGGTCATCGGCTTTTCGGAGGCAACGTCGTAGCCGGCTTCCAGCGCGCGGATGATATAGTCGTGGTGATCACTGTCGGTGCAGGTAACGATAACGAAATCGGGCTTAACGGCATTGAGCATCTCTTCGAAATCGTAATATACCGGAACGTTGTAGGTCTTCCCGCAAAGCTCGGCACGCTCTTTGACCAAATCGTAAACGCCGCAAAGCTCAACGGCATCCGAAAGATGCCCGGCAACGATCGGGGAAACGTACGAGGAAATGCCGCGGTGGCCGGTACCGACCAGTACAGTTTTTTTCTTTTCCATGATCAATCTCCTTATGTAAACAAAAATAATATTTCGCTATATCAAAGGGCTTTTTTACCCATAACGAACACCGAATTGACCGAAAGGTCGTTATCAAGAAGCACAAGGTCCGCATCGTATCCCTCAGCAAGGAGACCCTTGCCTTCCAGGCCCATGGCGCGCGCCGGGTTGGCGCTGAGCATAGAGGAGGCCTCGGGAAGAGAAAGACCCGCGATCTCAACGAGCGTCTTTAAGAGACGGTCGGCCGTCGCTACGCTACCCGCGAAAGCCTTGCGGTCGGGCATCTTGGCAACGCCCCCTTCGATGATACAGGGCCAATCCTTCCCCAGCACCGAGGGACCCTCGGGCATGGAGGCGCCGCGCATAGCGTCGGTCACGGGGGTGATACGTTTGTTATCGATGAGCTTTAAGATCATCTGCAAGATCGGCTGGGGCAGGTGATGCCCGTCGGCAATGATCTCAACGAGAAGCCCGTCAAGAAGGTATCCCGCTTCCACGACCCCCGCGATGCGATAGCCGTCGCGCCGCGTGATGGTGGACATCGAGGAATAGAAGTGCGTTAAGGACTTGGCCCCGTGCTCGTAGGCCGCCTTCACATCGTCAAGGGTCGCTTCGGTATGGCCGATGCAGGGCATAACGCCCGCCTTTACCAAAGCATCGCAGAAGGGGATTGCACCGGGAAGCTCAGGCGCGAAGCTCCATTTTTTAATAAGCCCCTCGGCGCGTGCCAGCATTTCGGCATAATCCTTTTCGATCGGGGGGGTAATGAGGTGCGGGGGCTGGGCACCGCATTGAGATACGGCGAAATAGGGCCCCTCAAAATGCATACCGGGCAGGTTGGGCAGGATCTCATTCGCGCGGTTTTCCTTTAAAGCCTTAAAATCGTCAATGGCCTGCAACAGATCCGCGGGCGAGGCCGAGAGGGTGGTGGGATAGATCGTGGTCGTGCCGTGGGCAAGGTGCGCCTTGGCCGCCTGCGCCATGGGGGCGACCCCACCGTCCATAAAATCGGCGTCTCCGCCGCCGTGTACGTGGGTATCGATAAAGCCGGGGGCAAGGTAGCGCCCGCCGCCGTCGATCTCCGCATCGAAAGAAAGCCCCTTTTCTCCGACGGCTTTGATCTTCTCACCGTCAAGATATACAGCGGTGGCTTCTAAAATACCGTCGGCCGTAACGGGGCGTACGTTGGTCAGTTTTATCATAAAAGATCCTTCCGTTTCCGCGAGGGCGTTGTGCCTCGCTTTTTTGCTTTTGCGAGCGATCGCGAAAAGCACTTCGGGGTGCGCGCCCAATCTCCTAAGGAGATTCTTGTAAGCGCTTACAATTTGATTATACGGCAAGAAGCGTGCTTTGTCAAGGCGGTTCTTGACATTTTTTGAAAAAGGTTTATAATGAAAGAAAAAAGAAAAAGGGGGAAGCCATGAATATTTACGAGATCGCAAAAAAGGCGGGCGTATCGATCGCAACCGTTTCGCGCGTGTTGAACGGCAGCGAAAAGGTCTCCCCCAAAACCGCGGCAAGGATCCGTGACATTATCAAAGAAGAGGGGTATCGCCCCAACGCCTTCGCCCGCGGGCTGACCACGGCCAGCATGCGCCTTGTCGGGGTGCTTTGCACCGATCTGCGGGATAGCTTTTACGCCGAGGCGGTGGCGCTTTTGCAGGCAGAGTTGCGTCGGCGCGGCTTCGATACCCTGCTCGGCTGTACCGGTAACGAGGAAGAGGGCATACGCAAGCAGCTTTCCTATATGGCCGCCAAGCAGACCGACGCGGTATTCGCGATCGGCTCGGGCTTTCTCGGTGCCGAGGATGCGCTGAAAGAGGCGGCGAAGCGCGCCCCGCTTATCCTGATCAACGCCAAGATCGAGGGGGAAAATATCTATTCGGTCTATTGCGACGAGGTCGACGCCGTCGAGGGGGCGGTATACCGCCTTCTGAAAAGCGGTGCCAAAAGCTTTTGCTTTTTGCAGAACGAGGACAGTGTGGGCGGCCACCGTAAGGAAGAGGGCTTTTTCCGTGGGATCGCGCAAGGCGAGATCGAGCCCGAAAGAGTGCGTATGCTGACGGTTGAGAATAGCGTTGAGGGCGGCGCCTTGGCAATCGAGGGTCTGCTTCGGGAGGGCTTTTGTCCCGATGCCGTTTTGGCGGCCGAGGATCTCATTGCGGTCGGGGCGCAAAAGGCGCTTTTGAAAAACGGCTTTTCCCGCTTTATCGTGGGCTGCGATAACTCCTCGCTTTGCGAGTGCGCGACCCCCACGCTGACGAGTATTGACAATCATCTGGAAATTCTGTGCCGCGAGGCCGTGGCGATCATGAAGGCGATCTTCAAAAAGGAGACCCCGCCAAGCGAGTTTGTCTGCCATGCGACCCTCGTTCTGCGCGAGAGCTTTTCGGATGAGCCCCCAAAGCGCGCCAAGGGGGCGCACGCAACCGCTTTATAAGAAAAAGGCAAGAAGCCAATCGGCTTCTTGCCTTTTTTAAACCGACTTATTCGCTGCGAAGGGCGACAACGGGATCCTTCCTTGCGGCGGCGGCCGCGGGAATAAGCCCCGAAATGAGGGTAAGGCCGACCGAAAGCGCGATCATAATGAGCGCTTCCTTCAAGGGCAGATAAGCCGTGACCGTAACGCCCGCTAACGTATAGACGAGGAAATTAAGGAAGACCGAAAGCAGGGTGGTGGTGAGGATCGCGATAAGCCCCGCCAGACTACCGATGATAAAGGTCTCGGCGTTGAAAAGACGCTTGACGTCCTTCTTCCGCCCGCCGAGCGAGCGAATGACGCCGATCTCCTTGATCCGCTCGGTTACCGAAACGTAGGTGAGAATTCCGATCATGACCGAGGAAACCAAGAGCGAGACCGAGGTAAAGGCAATCAGGGCCGTCGATACCACGTCGATCATCGAGTTGATAACGCTGATAACGATCTCAAGATTGTCGGTATAGGTGACCTGGCTGCGCGCATCCCCCTCCAGCGTCGTTTCGCCGAAGCTGAGCGTTTTATCCTCGTTATTCCAATCGTCCAGCCACGCGGTGACCAGATTCTTTTCGTCAAAGGTCGTCGGGTAAATGGTGATCGAAGAGGGAAGCTCGGCCCCGCCGAGGTCGCGAAGCGAAAGCGTCATCATATCGGCCAGCATATTGAGCGAGCCCATGCCGCCCATACCGCCGCCGGCGCCCGCGCCGCTACCCGCGCCGCTACCCGTTCCGCTGCCCGAGCCACTGCCCGAGCCGCCGCCCATCATACCGCCCATCGAGGAGGCCATATCGCTCATCGAAAGCGGAGAACCTACGAAGCCCGTAGCGGTTTTTTCTTCGCCGCGGAAGATATAGGTGTAGGTGTAGGTGATACCGTAGGGTACGCCGTTCATCGTCATGCTCTGGAAATTATCCTGCCCGCTTTCGCGAAGATGCGAAACGATCTCGGAGTTTTTATTCGCTTCCAAAACGTGATCGGTAAAGGCCTTGGTATAATAAAGACCGGTTCCGAGGCATCCGAACGAGATCTCTTCCTTCGGCTGCAGAATACCGACGATGTTGAGCGTGAGCCCTTCTTCCTCGATGTTCTCGGCGTAGGCGTTATAGGAGAAGGCGCCTCTCATTGCCGCCATACCCTCGTTTTTGTTGTAAAGGGCATCGTTCGGATAGAAGGTCAGCTTTTTCGATAGGATATCGTCAAAATCGAAGTATTCACGGTACGAGGCCGCCTCGTCGAAAAGCTCATCCTTGGTGGCGTCGTAAATGAGGTTTAAAAATTCCTCTTGGTTGAAGAAGCCGAGCTTGGCTAAAAACAGGTCGGAAAGACTGCTTTCGTCATCGAGAACCAGGACGATCTCGTCCTTGGCGGTCGGAAGCCGCCCTGCCGCCACGTCGTACTGCGCGGAGATATAATCGAGGTTATTCGGCATTTCGGCGAACAGCGAGCCGAGCGTGGAAGCGTACGAGGCGTATTGCCCAAGCCCCTCGGTCTCCTTTAAGATCGAGGTATAGGTGGCGGTAAGGGCGGTGACCGAAAGCTTCGTGGGAGAAGCGGCGGCGTTTTGCTTGACCTCGGTAAAGATCGAATGAGAAAGATCAATGCCGTAGCTAAGCTTGATGGCGGCGCGATTCTCTTCGGGCATCGAAAGCACGTAATCGACGTATTCCTTGGAGATCTCGTTCTTCACGAGGAAGTTGGAGACGGTCTCGTTGGTTCGGGCCAAATATTTGATAAGCGAATTGACGTATACCTTTTCGGGCAGCTTTACGAGCGGCGAATTCTCGGTCGCCTTCATAAGCCCCGTCAAGGTATTGAGGTCATAGGTCGTTTCGGTGATCTGAATGGGGTTGCCCGAAAGCATATCGTCCTGCATAGAGGCGATGTAGCCGCGGATACCGGTCGAGATCGCCAGAACCATCGAGATCCCGACGATACCGATCGAGCCGGCGACCCCCACGAGGGCGGTGCGGCGGCGCTTGGAGATAAGATTTCGCGCCGAAAGGCGGAAGGCGGTGAAGAGCGACATCTTCGCCCTTTCCTTCTTTCCCCTTTTTTCTTTTTTCACCACGCCCTTTTTCACCACGGGGACACTCGCTTCGCTTGCGACCTCGTTGGCTTCTTCCTCGGGGGAATAGGGGTTCGAGTCGGAAACCACCAGCCCGTCGACCAGCTGGACGATACGGGTTGAGTAGATCTCGGCAAGCTCGGGGTTATGGGTGACCATAATGACGAGGCGCTCGCCCGCGATCTCGCGAATGAGGTCAAGGATCTGGGCGCTCGTTTTGGTGTCAAGGGCGCCCGTCGGCTCGTCGGCCAGAAGGATCTCGGGGTCGTTGACGAGCGCGCGCGCAATGGCGACACGCTGGCATTGACCGCCCGAAAGCTGGTTGGGACGCTTTTTGTAAAGGCCGCGAAGACCGACGCGGTCAAGCGTCGCCTTGGCCTTGGCCACGCGCTCTTCCTTCGCCATACCGCCGATGGTGAGGGCAAGCTCAACGTTTTGCAGAATGGTTTGGTGAGGAATCAGGTTATAGCTTTGAAAAACGAAGCCGACGCGGTGATTGCGGTATACGTCCCAATCACGGTCGGAAAAGGAGGAGGTCGCCTTCCCCGCAATGGTAAGCTCTCCCTCGGTGTATTTATCAAGACCCCCGATGATATTCAAAAGCGTCGTTTTTCCGCAGCCCGAGGGGCCGAGGATCGAAACGAACTCGTTCTTTCGAAAGGAAAGAAAGACCCCGCGCAGGGCGTGTACCGTTTCCCCCGCGGCGTAATAATCCTTTTTAACGTTGATCAGCTGTAGCATAGCGTCCTTTCCGTGGCTTTTTATAAGCCCTTTTTTTCACAATATTCTTTTCCGTATATTATTATACGATTTTTATCGTAATAAAGTAAGTTCTTATTGCAAACAAATTGTGACTATTTTGCAAAGAAAAGAGAGAAAGCCTTGCCGTGGCAAGGCT
The DNA here is from genome assembly GCA_045661285.1 of Eubacteriales bacterium. GTDB lineage: Bacteria > Bacillota > Clostridia > Oscillospirales > CAG-272 > UBA1740. The sequence continues at coordinate 10,025 of JAZRFI010000147.1, forward strand.
TTCCTTTATTCCGTATAGTCTTCGTTCTCTTCTTCTTCTTCTTCTTCGGGAAAGGAGGGGGAACCGTTGCTTCCCGCAACGTACAGGGCGCCGAGCGAAAGGGGCGCGACAGAAAGCTCGGATATCGGGGGTGGGGTGATCAGAAGGCTTTCGCCCGCGCCGGCGAATAAAAGCGAAAGCAGGATAAGAAGGCCGATCGAGAAAAGCGCGAGCAAAGCGACCTTCAGGGGGGAGAGAGGGGCTTTCCCGGCCGCTTTCCCGGTCTCCCCGTTGACGAAGAAGGGGTAGGCCTTTTCGCGGAAGCGGTAGGTAGACATCCAAACCGGGAGAAGAATGTGCTTGAAAAGCACCTTGTTATAGCTATGATCGTAGCTCATCAGGCGATAGCTGTCGTATCCCTCGCGGCGTTTGATCTCCTCCTCCATTCTCCGCTCGGCGAGATTTTTGATAACGCCAAAGCCGTCGCCGGGGCCCAGCGAATACCGCTCGGCCACAAAGCCGGCCAAAAAGGCGGGGTTATAGACGTTCAGCACCTTCCTGCTGAAGGGGCGGATCTTATCAAGAAGCTTGCCGTCTACGCTCCTTGAGGCGCAGAAGGGAAGATCGTCAAGCTGCATACGGTTGCTGCCCGAGATCGGATACCAAACCGTGTAGGTACGGGTCCTTGTCTGGGTCTTTCCGTTGACCCGTACGGTATAGGTCTCAACGCGCGTGCGACCCCCTTCGCCGCGGTAGGCGGTCGAAAGGTCGGTATCAAAGGTGAAGTGGGGCAGATATACCCCTTGCATATCGGGGGCGGTGGCGGCGCGGCGAAAGGCGTTTGGCGCCAACAGCCGACGCTTGGCCCATTTATGAAAGCACTCCTTGGCCTTACTCTTCCCGATCCCGAAGGGGACGAGGGTCTCGGGACGGATGATCCTTTGAGAGGGCGCGGGCTCACAGACGTAGTGTGAGCCGCAGAAGGGGCAGCTGACGCTATGCCGGATCGCCGCCGTGACGGTTTCGGCGCCGCAGGCGGGGCAAACGAGCGAAAGATCCCCCTCCTCCTCCCAGTCGGGGGCGGTGGCCGTTTCGCTCGCGGGATCGTAAAGATATTCGGGCGCTTCTATTTTTTCGGAGGGGATATCCTCCTCCCCCCGGCAGTATTCGCAAAAAAGCTTGCCGCGCTCGGGGCTGTATTCCAAAAGGCTTCCGCAGCTTTTGCAAGGGAAGCCGAGGCTTTTGGCAATTTCGGTTTTTTCTTGCGCCGTTTCCATGAAGAAACTCCTTTCATCAAGCGAAAAAGACGGTTCTAAACCGCCTTTTTTCTTCATATCCTATAAAAAATCAGCGTGCGTTGATCTCCTCGCGGCACTTGCGGCAAATCTTTTTCCCACCGAACTCCTTAAGGCCCTCGCCGCTTCCGCAGAAGATGCAAAGGGGCACGTATTTGGAGAGCACGATGCGGTCTCCGTCAACGAAGATCTCAAAGGAATCTCCGTCGGCAATATTCATACTGCGGCGCATCTCCATCGGGATCACCACACGCCCCAGCTCGTCGATCTTTCTAACCATTCCAGTTGATTGCATACCGTTACCTCCATGCTTTTTGGTGGAGTCATTGTAGCATTTTTTCGGTCGAATGTCAAGACAAAATTCCAAATTTTAGCTTTTTTTGCAAAAAAATGGCAAAAACGGTCGGGGGATTTTTATGGTAGGACGCATTTTTGCTTTACTCGTTTCGCTTTCCTTCGTTTCTTCGCTTTTCACGGGGCAGATTGAAGAATTGCAGGGGGCGATCTTTTCGGGAACCGCTCGCGCGGTGACCGTCAGCCTTGCGCTTCTTGGCATGCAATGCCTTTGCGCGGGGCTTCTTTCGCTTCTTCGGGGCGCGGGGGCGATCGGCTTTCTTAGCCGCTTGCTTTCCCCCTTTCTGCGTCTTTGTTTTCCGAACGCCGAAAAGGATCCCGCGGGGCGGGAGGAGATCTGCCTTTCGATCTCGGCCAATCTTCTCGGCGTTTCCAACGCCGCAACCCCCTTTGCGCTTTCGGCCATGCAAAAGATGCAAGAAAAAAATCCGCACAAGGAGGCACCGACCGACGATATGATCACGCTTGCCATCTTGAACAGCAACGCCTTTTCGCTGCTGCCGACGACCCTGCTTGCCCTACGCGCGGCGGCGGGCTCTCCCTCCCCCTCGCGGGTGCTTCCCGCGATCCTTGCGGTGGGGCTTCTTTGCACGCTTTCGGCGGCTTTTCTTTGCCGTCTTTTTGCGAGGTTTTTTCCTTATCGGGGGGTTAAAAAGAGATGATCGAGCTTCTTTCCTCACTCGTTTTGCCGCTTTGTCTTCTTTTTTGCGCCCTTTTGCTTTTCTTTCACAAAAAGCCGCTTTACGAGGATCTGGACCGCGGGATCCGCGAGGGCGAAAGGATCACGCTTTCGATCTTTCCCTCGCTGCTTCTTTTGTCGGTCGGTACCTCGATGCTTTCTTCTTCGGGCTTTCCCGATCTTTTGGCTTCCTTGCTTTCTCCGATCGTCGGGCTTTTCGGTATCCCCAAGGACGCTTTGCCGCTGATCCTTCTGCGCCCCTTTTCGGGCAGTGGCTCCACGGCGCTTTTGGAGGGGCTGTTCAGTCGCTACGGGGCGGATAGCGAAACCGGAACCTTTGCCTCGGTATTCGCGGGGACGAGCGACACATTTTTTTACGTGATCTCGCTGTATTTTTCCTCGGTCGGCTTAAAAAAGAGCCGCTACGCTCTGCCGCTTTCCGCCCTGATGATGCTTATCTGTATGCTGCTTTCGTCGGCGGTCTGCCGTCTTTTCGGGCTATGAAGGATACCGAGCTTTCGCTTCTTTCGCTTTTGCCGATCCCCGTTGGGGAGGCGCTCGTAAGAAGAAATCCAACCGATCCCCTTTCGGGGCTTGACGAGATCCGCCTGCGGCTCGGGCGAAGCGCCTCGCTGACGGTCGGGGATCAAAACCTTCGCCTTGCTTACGTTTTGGATGAAAAAGAGCGAGACGCGCTTTTGGCACGCCTTTGCCGCGGCTCGGTCTATGCGTATCGGGAAAGCATCAAAAACGGGTATATCGACCTTTCGCGGGGCGTACGGGTAGGGCTTTACGGTCGCGCCCTTTACGAGGGGGGCGCCTTTTCCTCGGTGGTGGATATCAGCGGCTTTTGCTTCCGTATTCCGCACGCGGTAAGGGGGATCGGCGAAGAGGTCTATCGGGCGCTTCTTTCGCTTGACGGCGGTGTGGGGATCCTGGTGTATTCGCCGCCCAACGGCGGTAAGACCACGCTTCTTCGCGCGCTTGCCGATCGGCTTTCGGGGGGCGCTTCTCCCCATAGGGTCGTTTTGCTTGACAGTCGGGGAGAGCTGTATTCCCCCGCCTTCTTTTCCCACGACGCCCTTCTTGACGTATTACGCGAATACCCCCGTGAGGAAGCGATCTTGCAAGCGATCAAATCGCTTTCGCCTGAATTTCTCGTTTGCGACGAGATCGGGGGCATATCCGAGGCCGAGGCGCTTCGCTTGGCGGTGGGGTGCGGCGTGCCGCTTCTTTGCAGCGCCCACGGCGCAAGCCTTTCCTCGCTTCTTTCCCGCCCCCCCGTAGCGCTTTTGCAAGAGGCGGGCGCCTTTGGGGCGTACGTTGGGATCCGACGTGTGGGAGAGCGTTTTTCCTATACCGTTACGCTTGAAAAGGAGATCGCCCCACTTACCGAAAAGGAGAGCTTATGCTGATAAAAATGCTTGGCGCTTGCCTTGTCGGCGGTTGCTTTTTTTCGATCTGCCGCGCCTATCTTGAAAAAGAAAAAAGAAAGAGCCAAGAGGCAGAGGGCTTTTTGCGCCTTTTGCGCTTTATGCGGGCGGAGATCGCTTCCTTCGGCACCCCGACGGGAGAGATCTTTTCGCGCTTTTCAAACGAGGCGCTTTCCTCCTGCGGCTTTTTAGAGCTTTTGAGGAACCGGGGCTTTTCGGCGGCGCTTTCCGACGCCCGCCCCCGTCTTTTTATTACCGACGAGGTCTATCTGCTTCTTTCCGCCTTTGGGGAAGAGCTTGGGAAGCGCTATCTTTCGGAGGAGCTTGCCCGCCTTGATTATTATATCGGCGCGCTCAGTGAGCTGTTGGAGGGTGCAAAACGCGAAGCCCCGAAGCGGGCACGCCTTTGCCGCGCCCTGCTTTTTTGCGCGGCGGGCATGGTCATTATTTTTTTGCTGTAAGCATATAAATGAGATAAGCCGTGGGGTGTCCGCGGCTTTTACAAAACGCAGAACAAGGACAAACAGGGGGAAAAGATGGACGTAGGCTTGATCTTGAAGGTAGCGGGGGTCGGCATGCTGGTGACCGTATCCTGCCAGATCCTATCGAAGGCGGGGCGGGATGAGCAGGCGATGCTCGTCTCGCTTACGGGGATCGTTTTGGTATTGATGATGCTGATTAGGGAGATCGGGGCGCTTTATGAAAGCATTCGGTCGATCTTCGGCTTCTGATGATCAAGCTTTGCGGTCTGGCGCTTCTTTGCGCTTTTTGCGCGTTGGTGATAAAAGAGGCGGGCGGCGCGCGGTTTGCCGCCGCTCTTTCGGCGCTTACCTGTGTTCTTTTTCTTTTACCTCTTCTTACGCGGTACGGCGAGGCGGTGACCTTTCTCTCGGCGCTGTCAAAGGACGGCTTGTTTTCCGAAAGCTTCGGGCTTTCCCTGAAAGCGCTTTCGGTCGGGCTTCTTTCCTCCTTTACCGCCGACGTCTGCCGCGAATTGGGGGAAGCGGGGCTTGGCGATCGACTCGAGCTTTGCGCCAAGGCCGAGATCGTGGTGTTGGCGTTGCCGACCCTTTCACGCCTTTTTTCGATATGCACCGGGCTGATCGGGGGATAAGGCAACCGAAAAAAGAGAGAAAGGGAACCCGCCGTTTCCTTCTTCTTTTTCTCGTTTCCTTTCTTTTTTGGGGAATAACGCCGCTTTTTGCCTCGGCCGAGGAATACGGAAACACCGAAAAAGAGGAGACGGCGGTTCGCGATTTTTTCGCTTCGCTTCCCGACCTTGGGATCGAGGATCCGCTGTCCGAAGAGGGGAACGAAGAGCTTCTTCATCGGCTGGGGATCGAATATCTTTTCTCGCTTGCGATCGATTCGCTTTCGGGTGAGGCGCCCTCGGCGCTTGCGACCCTTTCAACGCTTTTGGGGATCGGGCTTCTTCTTTCGCTGACCGCCCTTATGCGTGAAAAACTGTCCTCGGGGACGGGCAAGGTGCTTGACGGGGTGCTTTCGATCTCGCTCGTTTTGTTCCTTTACGAGCGGTTTTTGGGGGTCTTTCGGCTTTCCGAAGCCTTTCTTACCGATCTTTGCGCGCTTTCCGATCTGTTTGCCCCCTTAATGGCGAGCTTGTATCTGGCGGGCGGAAATACCGCGGGGGCTACCGTGGGGGGCGGGGCGCTTTTTGCCCTTTCGATTCTCCTTGAAAATCTCGGTGCCGCGGTTCTTATGCCTCTTCTTCGCCTTTTGCTCGGCTTTTTGCTGGTGAGCGCGGTGGGGGAGATCCGCACCGACGGGCTCGTTTCCTCGCTGAAGAATCTTTATACGATGCTTCTTTCCTTCGGCTGTATGCTGACGGGGGCGGCCCTTTCCTTTCAGACCGTGCTCGGGAACGCCGCAGACAGCTTTACGCTGCGTACGGTGAAGTTCGCCGTCGGAAATATGATTCCCACCGTGGGGGGGACGGTCAGCAGCGGCCTTTCGGCCCTTGCCTCCTCGGTCTCCTTTTTGCGCGCGACGGCGGGCGGGGGCGTATGCGCCGTGCTGTTCGCCGCGGCGCTGCCTTCGCTCGTCAGCCTGCTTTTATCAAGGCTTTGCCTCTCTCTTTCCGCTTCCTTCTTCGAGCTTTTGGGTGTAGGGGCCCCTTACGTACGCCTTTTGCGCGCCTTTCGCGCGTTGCTGGATCTTTGCCTTGCGGCGGTGGCGCTTTCCTTTATGCTCTTTATCTTTATTGCCGCCGTCTTTATGAAAAGCCGTGTGGCGCTTGGGGGGTAACATGACGTCTTATTTTGAAACGCTTTTGCTCGTTAGCGGCGCTTGCGCTTTGCTTTCCCTGCTTTCCCCGAAGGGCAAGAGCGGAAAGGGTGTGCAGTTCATCCTTTCGCTTTCCCTGCTTTCCTGCCTCGTTTTCCCGCTTACAGACCTTTCCTCGGGCGACCTTTCCTTCGAAGGAAATTTCTCGTACGGGGAGGAGGAGGGGGAGGCGCTGCGGGAGGAAAGACTGATAGAGGCGGTAGCAAAGGGGATCGAGCGCGCGATCTGCGAGCGCTTTTCCTTAAAGGAAAGCGAGATTGGGGTAACCGTAAAGGCCGACGTGATCGATAACACAGTCTTGGTGCGGCATCTGACGCTTTCGCTTTCGGGGGGCGCGGTGATAGCGGATCTGCCGTCGATCAGGCGGTATATAACCGATAATACGGGGGCTGAATGTGAGGTGATCTATAAGTGAAGGATGAAAAGGAGAAAAAGGGGGTCGGTCTTTTTTCGCTCGTCTCCTTTTTAAAGGGGAAGTGGAGCTTCGTTTTATTGGGGATCTTGGGCGTGCTTTTGCTGCTTTTCGGGAATACGGCAGCGAAGGAAGAGGAGGCGGTATCCCTCCCGTCGGCCGACGGATACCGCGCCGCCTTGACCGAAGAGGTCGCCGCCCTTTGCCGCGAGGTCAAGGGGGTTGGGGAGGCGCGCGTTTTGCTGACGCTTGAAAGCTACGAGGGGTATTCCTACGCCGAGGGGGCGAGCGGCGGGGTGCTTCTTTCGGGCGGTAAGCCGGTGGTTCTTGAAAGCTATCCCCCAAGGGTCGAGGGGGTCGCCGTCGTTTGTCGGGGCGGGGGCGATCCCGCGGTGAGGGAAGAGCTGACCGCCCTGCTTTCGGCCTCCTTGGGGATCGGCAGTCACCAAATAAGGATCACCGAAAAAAAGTGAAAAAAGCGGTTATAGCATAGGCATCGCCCTCATATATATGGTAATACAAAAAACCAATGTGCGGAGGAACACGTATGGCGAAAATATCCCTAAAATCAAAGCTTTTTTCCAAGAACGGAAAGCGAAATCTCATCATCGTCTGTGCCGTTTTGCTGATCGGTATGGCGGTCTATCTCAATTATCTGTGGTTCTACGGCTCGGTCGGCGATCTCGGATACGGGGATAACAACATGGACGATACCGTCGGCGGAGACGGGGCGGGCGACACCGTCGATATCTCTACTTACTTTGCGGCGGCCCAGCTTTCGCGCCGTCAGGCAAGAGACGAGGCCTTAGCGGTTTTGCAGGACGTTGTTGAAAGCGAAGACGCCGAAGAGACCACCAAGCAAGAAGCCATGGTACAGATCAGCCGTATCGCCAAGGATATCGAGGATGAGGCCAACATCGAAAGCCTCGTGAAAGCCAAGGGCTTTGAGGAGTGCGTGGCGGTCATTAACGGCGAAAGCATCAACGTGATCGTCAAGTCGGAAGAGCCGCTTATCGCTTCGCAGGTAGCCCAGATCGGCGAGATTGTCTACGAGGCGACGGGGATCGTGCCCGCAAACGTCAAGATCGTTTGTAAATAAAGAGAGAAGGGGCTGACGCATTAAGCCATAAACGCAAACAAAAGGGAGTTAACCTGTTTTCACAGAGTAGCTCCTTTTTTATCTTCGTAATATGTTTTGATTTATCGTTGAAAAACCAAAGGTTTTTCTGCTAATTTACTATAGTTTGTTTGCTAACGCCGCTCTCTTCCTCTCGACGTATGGTAATACGCCTTCGGGTCGAGATCGACGTTTTCTGCTCTGAATGCGCACGCCCCCAAGGTCCTGTCTCATTAAGAATGACCTTTTTGAAGGCTTTTTGCTCTCTTTTTTCGGATTTTAACCTTGATTTCATTGAATTCTTAATGAGACAGCCCCTTTTTTTGTGGGCACTTCGGTCCTTTTAAAAACTTTGTTTTTTCCATCTTGACTTTTCCTTTTTTGGGTGCTATACTCAACCTTAGTTACGCCCAAAACGAAAAGAAAGCGAGGAAGAAAAAATGGTTTCGGTCAAAAAGAAGCACGAGATCGATATGCTCAACGGCCCCCTGTTTTTTAAGATCCTTCTTTTTTCCTTGCCGATCATAGCCAGCAGCTTTTTGCAGCTGCTCTTTAACGCCGCAGACCTTATCGTCGTTGGAAACTTCGGCGCGGATAAAGAGCTGGCGGTCGGGGCGGTCGGGGCGACCTCCTCGCTTACCGCGCTTCTGATGGCGCTCTTTATGGGGCTTTCGGTGGGGGCTGCCACCGCGGTCGCGATGGCGGTCGGCGCGAAACGGGATGAGGATGCTTCCCGCATTGTGCATACCGCGATGCTGACGGCGCTTTTTGCCGGTCTTTTTATGGCGGTCGTCGGTTGGGTGCTCTCCCCCCACTTGTTGGTTTTGATGAATACCGACGCCTCCATTCTTCCGCTGTCAACGCTTTATATGCGCATTTACTTCCTCGGCGCCCCCGCGACCCTTCTTTATAACTTCGGTTTTAGCATTATGCGTACGCTGGGGGATACCCGCCGCCCCTTGGTCTATATGTGCGTCGCGGGCATGATCAACGTCCTTTTGAACCTTTTCCTCGTGATCGTATGCAACCTTGGCGTAGCCGGGGTCGCGATCGCAACCGTCACCTCGCTTTGCGTTTCGTCCTTTCTCGTCATCCGCGCGCTGATGTGTTACGAAAACGCCTGCCGCTTGGAGATAAAAAAGCTTGCTTTCTCCCCTCGCCATTTTTTGGATATGATGCGTATCGGGATCCCCGCGGGCATACAAAGCATGGTGTTCGGCCTTTCCAACACGCTTTTGCAAGCAAGCGTCAACAGCTTCGGCGCCGCCGCTACGGCGGGCGGGGCGGCGGCCGCCTCGCTTGAAAGCTTTTGCTACGTTTCGATGAACGGCGTTTCCCAAGCAGCCACCGCCTTTTCGGGGCAAAACTACGGGGCGGGGAAGTATGACCGCATCAAGCGAAGCATCCTTCACTGCCTTATCATCGTCACCCTCGTCGGTACGTTGGTGTCGGGAACGATGATGATCTTTCAAGAGCAGTTTGTCGGCGCGTATCTGCCCGATGCGCCCGATGCGCTCCCCTATGCGTATGAGCGAATGAAAGCCGTCATGATGTTTTATTTCCTTTGCGGGATTATGGAGATCTTTCTTGGGGGTCTGCGCGGCCTGAACGTCTCCTTCCTCCCCATGGTCGCCACCATCCTCGGCGTGTGCGGCTTGCGCCTTCTGTGGATCTACACCGTCTTCCCCCTCCCCGACTTCCATACGATCGGCGGTCTCTTCCTCTGTTATCCGATCTCCTGGATCATAACGGCGCTCTTCCATATGGGTTGCTTTATCCACTACTTCCGCCTTCGGTCGAAAAAATGGCGGATGGCTTCGTTGCCGCCCGACGCCGCCCCCTCGGCGTAGGTTTCTACGCCATCGCGGTCTTTGCGGGCTTGCGCCTCGCCCTGCACCATTTTTTCTGACCGAAGGGGTGAAAAGTCCCGCAATACTTCGTTGTCGGGTGATGCGGGCGGTTTGGAGTAGGCTTCTACACCTTCACCGCCCTTACACCCTTACGCCTCGTCTTACGAAAATTCTTCTGCTCGGATAATTGAAAAATCCACAATACTTCGTTGCCGGCCGACACCGCTTGTCAAAACGCCGTTGGCGTTTTGACGGCGCTAACTCGTCTTACACCATTTTTTCTGACCGAAGGGGTGAAAAGTCCCACAATACTTCGTTGTCGGGTGATGCGGGCGGTTTGGCGTAAAAGACGGCGGATTTTTTCAAAAACAAAAAGACAAATACAGCGGCGCGCTTGCCTATATGGAAAGCGCGCCTGTTTTTGTAAATAAAACTATTCTAAAAGGAATGAAAAAGGAAAAAAAGAGAAAAGCATAAAGGCTTGACAGAAAAAGCTTTTTATGTTATCCTTATTTCTATAAGTATCTTTATATATCTATTTAGGGAGAACGGTTATGGTAAAAGATGCAGCTTCGGGCTTTACGGGGCAACTGTCGAACACGGTATCCTACCGCGTTAGCGAAAGCACCCTGTATATCGAAGGGAAGGGAGCGATACCCGATTTCGGGCGTGAATATCATGCCCCTTGGTATGGGTGTCGCCGTCGGCTTTTAAAGCTTTCGATCGCAGAGGGGATCACCCGTGTCGGTGAATACGCCTTCCACGGTTGCGCCTTTTCCTCCGTAACCTTTCCCGCCTCCCTTTTTCTCGTTTCCGCGTACGCCTTTTACCGTTGCGACCTTTTGCAGGTGATCGGCTTCCCCGGCGCCAAGATCCTTGAGATCATGCCGCGCGCCTTCTATAAGTGCTATTCGCTTTCCACCCTTTCCTTCTCGCGGGGCTTAAAGCGCTTGCACCCCGGCGCCCTTGCGCGTTGCCCGCTTCTGACGCGTATTTATTACGAGGGTACGGCCGAGGAATTTGAGGCCGCCGTACCGACGTCTGATTGGTACGACGAGGATCTGCCCCACCCCTTTTTCGAATACAACTGGGCGGCCGCCCCCGCGTATCTGCCCGATGGGGATTTTTACTATACCGTGACCGAAGAGGGCGATCTTTTGATTTCGGGTCATATGCCCCGTTACCGCTTGCCCGAGCTTACGCCCTGGTACGCGAAGCGCGATAAGATATGGCGCGTCGTTACCCTTTCGGACGCCACCGTTTGCCCCAATGCCTTTTTTGGCTATTCCGCTTTGCGCGTTGCCGTTCTTCCTCACGCCTTCGAGATCGGGGAGAGCGCCTTTTACGGCTGTAACCGCCTTTGCGGTCTGCAGCTTTCCTACCGTATAAAGCGTATCGAAAAGCACGCCTTTTTCGGCTGCCCTCGCCTTTTCCTCGTCGATTACGAGGGGGATGAGGAAAAGCTGATCCCGCAATTTAAAGGAAAATGGGATACGGGGCTTTCGATGCAGAAAATATGGATCCGCTCGGTAAAAGAGAGCGAGGGAAAGGTCGTTGCCGCCGCCGGTGAAGGGCTTCCCCCCGCCCCGATGCGCCTGGGGTATTCGACCCCGTTTGCCCCCCTTTCGCCGATTGCCTTGCCGCAAAAGCCGATCTCGCTTCAAGAGAGAAGGGAGAAAGAAAAGAAATACGGAACTATACCCTTTTCGCTTGCCGCCAGCGCTGAAAACGAGGCGCAGGACGCGCTTTCCTATACCTTAGACGAAAACGGGGTGCTTACCCTGCTTGCGGGGGAGGCCACCTTTAGTGAGCGGTTGCGGGTCTCGCCCTTCCATATTTACCGCAAAACCGTAAAGCATATCATTGTAAAGGATGGGGTCAGCCGTATCGGGGAAAAGGAGTTTTCTCTTTTCCCTGCGCTTGAAAGCGTTACCGTGATCGGGGATACCGAGATCGGAGACAGCGCCTTTTCTTCCTGCGCCGCCCTTCGCGAGGTTCGCCTCTTTTCGGCGGTCACACGGGTAGGTCGGTTTGCCTTTGGAGGCGCCTCAGCCCTGACCTCGGCCTTTCTCGGCCTTTCGGTACGAACGCTTGCCGAGGGGGTCTTTTACGCATGCGGAAGGCTGAAAAACCTTTTGCTTCCCGTCTGCCTTACCGAGGTGGAGAAGGGCTGCCTTGCCGATTGCCCGTCACTTCGGACGGTCAAGTTTATCGGCAGTGCCGAGGAATACGCGGAAGGTCCCTTCGGGAATCTGACCGATTGGAAGATGAAGCAGGTTCTGCCGCTCTTCCGTTCGAACGGAATGACGGTAGACCGTGAAGCCGACGCGATCAAGCTTGCTTCCTCGATCGAAAAGGTCGCTTCCCTTCAAAAGATCAAGGGGGATCGCCTTTTACAAACCGTTTCCGCGATCGACGAGGCGATCGACGGATTGCGGGAGAAGCTGGGCGAAACCATTGCTTCCCGTCACCGCGTCGCCCTTTTGTCGTATTCGGTGAAAAAAGAAGGGCGCGCCCGCATGACGTGCGAAGAGAAGTCTGCCCTTCGCACCGAGAAAAAGCATACCAAGATGCTTGAAAAAGAGCTGCTTACCCTGGCGTATGCCGTAAAGCAGGGCGCCGGCCGTGTTAAGCCGCAATATAAGGCCGCCCTTCGCGCCGCCTGCCGTTATGAAAAGAAGGCGAACGCCCTGTTCGAATGCGAAGTGCGTCTTTTCCCCTATAATAAGGCCAATTTGGAAGCGGCGCTTGCCCACAGGACAAAGGCTGCCGAAGCCAAACGCCCCATGAGTGATCCTTATCGATACGAGGCCTTTAGCGAAGAAGGCCGAGCGCTGATTTACGCCGCGACCTTTGGGAACCTTGAACGCCTTCAAAAAACGCTTACGCGTTGGGATGTTGCGTATCGGGAAGAGAAAGCTTCGCGGGCTCCCCGCATTTTACTCTTCGGCGACCCTTGCGACCCTTGCGATCCTTCGCAATCCTTGTTTTGTGAGGCGTACGCCGAGATCCTCTCCAAAGAGGGGGCGACCGTCGTTTCTTACACGGGAAAAGAAGAGGAAAAGGATTTTGACGGCCTTCTCCTCGTGGGAAGAAGAGAAGCGCTTTGCGGCACCTATCACAAGGAGGAAAGCACGATCCTTCCCGAGGAAAGAGAACGCCTATTCAAGGAAGAAGCCCTGTTCCGTTCCTTCTTCCTCTTCGGAAAGCCGATACTCGGTATCGGTCGCGGTCATCAGCTGATCAACCTGTGGCTGGGCGGTGAGGTTGCCAAGATGCCCGCAAAGATTTATCAAAGACACGGGGGCGACGTGGGCTCTCATAAGGTCTATTACGATCCCGCAAGCTTCCTCGGAAAAAGCTATCGAAGCGACCGTTACGAAACCAAGGTCAACGGTAAGCATCGCCATCTTGTCAGCAAGCTTGGTGAAGGGATGCGCACCATTGCCTTCACCGCAAGCCGGGAGATCGAGGCCGCGCAACACGAAAAGCTTCCCGTTTTCGGTATCCAGTTCGAGAAGGGCGGCGATTATCAGCGGGATAGCTATCCCTTCCTTTTGGCCTTCGCGGGCATTTGCCAAACGGCGGCCGAAAAGCCTCAGCCGTCCGATCGTATGCGCGAACTGGCAAAGAAGAACAAACTGTAAACAAAACGTAACAAAAAAGAGCAGGAGATCCTGCTCTTTTTTTGTTACACGAGCTTTAGCTGCTTGGCGATGCGGTACTTGGCGGCCCGCTTTCTTTTTTTGTAGGCGCCCTCGCTTAAAAAGTAGATCGGGGTGCGTCTGGCCCCACGCCCGTCGCCGATGTCCTTGCGCATCTGCGTGCAGATAGACGCCTCGCATACGTCCGCAAGCGCGACGTCAATGGCGTTGTTAAGATGCGAAAACCAAGCAAGCGTTTCGGGGGGCGCGCTGCCCTTCCGAATAGCGTCCTGCCGTCGATCGTAATCGCCGCAGAAAGCGACCACCAAACGGTTTACGCCGAGCGGCAGTCTTGTCGATTGATCCTGCATAATTCATCCCTCCTTCGCTTATTCTATCAAGGAGCCGCGCATAAACCAGATCGAGTCGCGCAGCTCTTCATTCAAAAGATCCAACGATTCGGAAAGCGACGATAAAACCTCTTTTTGCTCCTCACTTTCCTCGCAAAGCGTTTCCAAAAGGCGGATTTTTTCTCCGTCCTTGTAGTCTTCTTCCTCAGAAAGAGTCAGCAGCAATTCCTCCTTTTTGCTTTCCAAGATATCCATATGGTTTTTGGCTTGCCGCAAAAGATCGCGTAGCTCTAAAAGCTCTTCTTTTATTTCCTTTGGCTCTCGCCATAGACAGGGGCATCCATCGGGTGTTGTCGAATAATGCAACATTTTGTTCCTTTCTGTCACGTAATGCGTGACTTTTATCGTTTTTTAAAGATACCCCACAAGAGGTATCTTGAGAATCTTAAAATATATGGGCCAAGGGCGTGGAGAACAGACACAGTATAACAAACAAAAAGTCACCTGTCAAGAAACTTTTTTTCGAAAAACGGCAAAATGCGCTTGATTTTTCCATAATATATGATAAAATTATATACAGATTGCGTGATTTTTTGAAAGGAAGTGATTCTTTGAAAACCGGTGAGCGGATTCGCAGCTTTCGCCGACAGGCA
>JAZRFI010000148.1:0-7981 GCA_045661285.1 Eubacteriales bacterium
CTTCCCTCCTTCGGCCCCGAAATGCGCGGCGGCACCGCCTCTTGCAGCGTAATCGTCAGCGATACCCCCGTCGGCTCGCCCATCGTGCAAAAGCCCGACGTTTTGATCGCGATGAACCTGCCCTCTCTGGATAAATACGAGGATAGCGTTGCCCCCGGCGGCACGATCTACGTCGATTCGACCCTGATCGAGCGTAAGGTAAAGAGAAGCGACGTAAAGGTCGTTTATCTGCCGGCGACCCGCCTTGCGGACGAAGAAAAGATCTCGACCCTTGCCAATATGATCATTATGGGGCGCGTGCTGTACGATAACGGCAGCTTTGATAAGGACGACCTCGTCCTTGCCGCCCTTAAAAAGGTCATCTCGGCTAAGCGCGCCGATATGCTGGACGTAAACCTCGGTGCCCTTCGCATCGGAAAAGACTATAAGGGAGAATAACCATGGAAATCAAAATTATTGAAAACCAAAATCCTTCTTCCTTGCCCGACCCCTCTACCTTAGGGTTTGGTAAGATCTTTACCGATCATATGTTTATTATGGACTACGAGGAGGGCATCGGCTGGCATAACGCCCGCATCGTCCCCTTCGGACCCTTCCCCATTCACCCCGCCTCGACCGCGCTTCACTACGGCTCGGAGATCTTTGAGGGGCTGAAGGCCTACCGTCGGAAGGATGGGAAGGTACAGCTCTTCCGCCCGATCGAAAACATCCGCCGTATGAACCGCTCGGCCGAGCGCCTTTGCTTGCCCGAGATCCCCGAGGATCTGGCGCTTGAGGTGTTGACCGCCTTCATCCGCCACGAGCAGGAATGGACCCCCTCGGCTGAGGGAACCTCGCTTTACATTCGCCCCTTTATGTTCGGAAACGACGAAACGCTGGGCGTTCACGCGGTTCATAAGGCCACCTTTATGATCATCACTTCGCCGGTTGGCAGCTACTACAAGGAAGGGCTTAACCCGGTTAAGATCATGATCGAAGACGAGGACGTGCGCGCCGTTCGCGGCGGTACGGGCGAAGCCAAGTGCGGCGGAAACTACGCCGCCAGCAACCGCGCGGGCAAAAAGGCCGCCGATCAGGGCTATTCGCAGGTTCTGTGGCTGGACGGTGTTGAGCGCAAGTATATCGAAGAGGTTGGCGCTATGAACGTTATGTTCAAGATCGACGGTGAGATCGTCACCCCGAAGCTGACCGGCTCGATCCTGCCGGGTATCACCCGCAAATCCTGCCTTGAGGTGCTGAAAAAAGAGGGCTACCGCGTGAGCGAGCGCCTTATCAGCGTTGATGAGCTGGGCGAAGCCTTGGAAAAGGGCACGCTGGAAGAGGCGTGGGGCTGCGGCACTGCCGCCGTCGTCTCCCCGATCGGAGAGCTTTGCTATAAGGGTGTAAAGTACACCATCAACGAAGGAAAGATCGGTCAGGTGACCGGCTATCTTTACGATACCATCACCTCGATCCAATGGGGCAAGGCCGCCGATCCCTTCGGCTGGACCTATCCCATCGACTAAACGGAAAAGAGCGTGGGAAACCACGCTCTTTTTATATGAAAACGAAAGGAGTGCCGAACATGGTTCTTGACAGCTACACGGTGATCGACGCGCACTGTCATATCTACCCCGAGAAAATTGCTTCGCGCGCCGTCCGCGGAACCGACGAATTTTACGGCCTCCATTCCTACGGGCAAGGCCTCGTTTCCTGTATGCTGAAGGAGGAGGGCGAGGCGGGGGTCGATCGCTTTATCGTGCAATCGGTTGCCTCCACGCCCCATCAGGTCCGTTCGATCAACGCCTTCATCGAAAGCGAGGTAAAGCAGCACGGGGATACGCTGATCGGTCTTGGAACGCTTCATCCCGCTTCTCCCGATATCGACGGCGATCTTGACGATCTTCTTGAAAGAAAGCTTCACGGCGTAAAGCTGCATCCCGATATCCAAAATTTCGCGATCGATGACGAGCGCTGCTATCCGATCTACGAGCGATGCCAAAGCGAGGGGCTCCCCATTCTTATGCATACGGGCGATCACCGCTTTGACCGATCGAACCCCAACCGCCTTTTGCCGATCCTTCGGGCTTTCCCCGCCTTATGATCGTGGGGGCGCATCTTGGCGGCTGGTCGGTATGGGAGGAGGCGGTCAAAACGCTTTCCCCCTTTCAAAATCTTTTCGTCGATACCTCCTCCAGCTCTGCCTTTATGAAAAGAGAGGAATTCGGTCGGCTGATAAACGCTTGGGGGGCTGAGCGCGTGCTTTTCGGCACCGATTACCCCATGTGGCGCGCCGACCGGGAGATTGAGGCGCTTCTATCGCTTAACCTTCCTGTGGCAGACTACCGCGCCATCTTCTCGGAGAACGCAAAAAAGGTATATAAATTCGATTAAAATTCTTGGTTTGTAAACCAAACCTAACAAGAAAAAGCCTTGCTTTAAAGCAAGGCTTTTTGCTTTTTGGATCAGACGTCAAGATCCATGATTTGGGGCACGCCGCTCTCTCTCGCGCGTTCGGCGGCAAAGACCACGAGGTGGCCGACCGTCGAATCATTGATCTCGGTAGCCGAGAAGGGCTTTTCCTCGCCACACAGTACCTTCAAAAAGTCGGATGTAAGGCGGCGGTCACCGCCGCCGTGGGCGCCCTGCTCTCCCGTCATGTCGCCCGTCACCTTAAGGTCGATCAAGGTATCCTCGTAGCCCGCCCTCGTGTAAGGCGCGATCTTACGCAGGATATACTTCGATTCCTCAAAGGTTCCCTTGATCTCACCCTTGGTACCGACGATATGGATATTCCGCTCCGAGCGGGCGGCACCGCCCACCATCGTAAAGCTTCCCGTCACACCGTTTTCAAAGTTGATCAAGACCGCCTGGTGGTCTACGTTTCCGTCGCGTTCAAAATCCCACACGCACTTGCCGTACGGGTTGTCGGTCTTTAACGATCCCGCTATGTTTTCCGGTGTCTTTTCCCCGTTGATCTCGCGCATTACGTACTGCTGCCAGCGGGGGGTATGCACGTAATTGGCCTCCGCCGAAAAGGTGCAGGTGCCGTTCAGGGGGCAGTCTACCATACAGCGCGTGCCCGCCTCCTCCGGTTTTCTTTCCTTTTGGAACTGAATGTCGCTTCCGTAGGAGAAAACGGTTTTGGGCTTCGTATCGCCCATCATCCACATCATAAGGTCAAGATCGTGGCAGGATTTGGCCAGAAGCATCGGGGCAAAGCAGATCTTGGGCGAGCGCCACTTGCCGCGCACGTACGCCGCCGCCATATGATGATAGTTGACGTGCTCGCACATCTCGATGCTTAAAATATCGCCGATCTCATGATTGACGAGGTGGCGCTTAATGGCGCTATAGAAGGGGGTATAGCGCAAAACGTGGCAGATATAGACCTTGCGCTTGCAATCGTTTGCCACCTTTACCAGGCGGCGAAGCTCCTCCTCGTTAACGGCGAAGGGCTTCTCTAAAAGCAGATCGTATCCCGCCTCCAAGACGGGGATCGAGGTCTTTACGTGCAGCTGGTCCATCGTGCCGTTGATAACGGCGTCTGCAAAAGGCTCTCTTTTCAAAAAATCGTCTAAGCTCGCAAAGCAGTTTTCGGAAGGAACGCTGAATTTCTCACGTACCGTCTCCATCTGCTCCGGGTCGGGCTCTACAATGCCAACGACCTTCATCCGATCGGGCTCACGAAGCGCAAGCTCCGCATATATCACGGCGCGGTTCCCCGCCCCAACCAATACGACCTTAATTTGCTTTTCCATACAAACCTCCCATTGACTTTTTTCTGTTTTCATTGTATACTATCCTTAGAAAAAATAATAGCACAAAACTGCACGAAACTATCACGAAAGAGGACGTTTTATGAAGCTTGGGGTGTACGAAAAGGTCCCGAAAAGCGACGAAGAGAAGAATCCGATCCGCTTAAAAAAGATCTCGGCCTTCAACAGCATCTACGCCCATTGGCACGAAACGGTAGAGCTTCTTTATTTTAAAGAGGGGCAATCGGTCGTTTTTTGCGACGACCGCGAGTATACCGTAAACCCCGGGGATATCCTTTTCGTTAACCCGATGGAAACGCATCGCGGCATTTGCTTTACCAATAAGCACGCCTGGTACGTTTTGCATGTCTCCCCCCTGTGGTTTGACCTGATCACCGACCGCGAATTCATCTATATCGAAAACAAGATCACAAGCGAAGAGGCCCGCGCCCTTTTCGATCGGCTGATCGGGGAATGGGAGGGGAAGGCCTACGGCTACGAGACCGCCGTCAAGCGCGATGCCTTCTCGCTTCTTACCTACCTTTTGCGCCACCATACCGAGCGGCGGGTCGATTTGCGCGAGCGGCCGCGGCATATCGAGCATAAGCGCCTTCTAAACGACGTTCTTGCCTATATTCACCGCCATTACGACGAGCCGCTTTCGGTCGGTGAGCTTGCTTCGCGCTTTTACATCTCCCCCTCGCATCTTTCGCACCTCTTCAAAGAGCAGCTCGGCAAAGGCGTGATCGCCTATTGCAACGAGCATAGGATCGGGAAAGCCAAGATCATGCTTCTTTCGGATAAATCCCCCGTGACCGAGATCGCCCGCGCCTCGGGCTTTGACGATATCAATTATTTCAGCCGCACCTTCAAGAGGCTGACCGGTAAGACCCCCACCGAATTCCGCGCCGGCCGCTAAAAACGAAATCAAGGCGTAGGAATGCAGGAGGGGACGCCCCCGGCGCCCGCTTATTTAATAACAAAAGTCCCTCACTATAGTGCACCTGCGATAAAGCAGATTATATTGAAAAGACATGTTCGTTTTGAGCATGTCTTTTCTCGTTTAAGAATATACGATAAATTATAATTTTGAAACCTACAGTTGATTTTCTCTCAATTACTGAGAGGTTGATATTTATTTGGTGTAATGATAGAATAAAGATACAGGAATGGTACCACCTGAATAATCTCAGAAGGATATTTTTATGACGCTTGGACAAAACATCAAAAGACTGCGCAAAAACGCCGAAATGACACAAGAAGAACTTGCGGAACTATTATCGATTTCTTCTCAAGCGGTCAGCCGTTGGGAAACCGATTCCGCAATGCCCGACATATCCTTGTTGCCGTTGCTTTGCAGCATATTCAACATCTCTGCAGACGAGCTACTTGGAATAGATTTTACAAAACAGGAAGAAGAAATCAACGAGGTGCGTAAAAAGGCAGATGCAAAGTCTTCTCGCGGTTATTCAAAAGCTGCGCGAGAAATATTGGAAGATGGATTACGCAAATTTCCCAAAAGTCATTTATTAATGCACGATCTTATGTACGTTGCATCGGATCAGAGTTATGATACCGATTATAGCGCTAAACAACGGAATGTTTTTAGGCAAGAAGCAATCACATTAGGAGAAAAAATATTAAGTTCTTGCACTCAAGATGAGATAAGAAATGACGCTGTGCAAATATTGTGCTTTTCCTATAGGGACGCCGGTGAAAACGAAAAAGCCAAAGCCCTGGCACGAAAAATGCCTCATATGGTAGTATGCCAACAGGCGTTAATGTCAAGAATTGCTACCGGAGATGAAAAACTGCGCGCAAAACAAACGGAAATGCATTTATATGTACAACTCCTTGAAACGGGAATCTGGCATATGGATACTAAAATGGATAATGGCGAATGGAAATATAGTGACAAAGAAAATAGCATTTTGAGGGATAAATCAATTGCATTATTAGACATTATATTTGAAGACGGAAACTATGGATTTTATCACAGCCATTTGACGGATATACATTCCGATCAAGCAAAATACTATGCCAAACTTCGGTCTGTTGAAAAAACATTGCATCACTTAAAAAAAGCATCAGAGCATGCCGTGGCATTTTTGGATTGGGATCAAAGTGGCGAGTATACTTGCTTGCTTTTCAAAGGAATGCGTCGAGGGAAATTTTCAACAAACGATACCAGAAACAATGCACTGTTTTTAATTGAAACTATGAAATCTAAAGAGTTTGAGTTTCTATTTGATAACGTAGAATTTAACCTTATCAAAAATCAAATTGAACCTTTGGCAAAGCATTGGTAAAACACAATTGAGTATAGTTGCATCCCTTATTAGTAAAGCCGCGCTTCAGGTGTGGATTTGGCTTTTTTTCCACAAAAGCAGTGCTTGTCAGGAAAATTGACGGACTTTAGGCGCGTACAAACCAAAGCCTCCCTTGTGCAAAGGGAGGGGGCACGGCTTGCCGTGACGGGGGGGTTGTTAGGTTTCTTTTTTCACGAGTACAATCCCTCAGTCAACTTCGTTGACAGCTCCCTTTGCACAAGGGATCCTCCGCTGCGGCGAGAACCCAGCCAAGCTAAAGCTTTTTGGAACCACCGAGGGGACCGGTGGTTTACGGGCGAACCCTTTGGGGAAAAGGCTTCGCTATACAATAAGAAAAAGGCCTTCGCCGCGGCGAAGGTCTTTTGCGTTTTCATAGCTTACGGAGTGGGGATATTTCCCCCGGGATGCTTTTTTATCGCCTCTTTAATGGCGAAAAAGGTCTCGTCACTGATCGCGTGCTCAATGCGGCAGGCATCCAGCGCCGCCGTTTCCTCGCTGACGCCAAGGCGCATCAAAAGGGCGGAAAGCACGGTGTGCCTCTCAAAGATCTTTTCGGCAATAGCCCTACCCTCGTTTGTCAGGGTGATATACCCCTCTTTATCGACCGTGATGTAAGAAGCCGCCTTTAGGTGGGCAACGGCACGGCTGACGCTGGGCTTGGAAAAGCCCATATGCTCGGCCACGTCCAAGGAGCGAACGCGCCCGTTATGCTTTTGCAAAACGTAAATGCTTTCCAGATACATCTCTCCCGATTCCTGCAGTCGCATCTTGCCCCCTCCTTGTTTTTTATCATTATACCACGAATATGAAAAGAAAGCAAGTCCCAACAGAAAAACGCGCAGCCTCCTTTATCGCGTTTCTTCTCTTTGCAAGTTGACATATCGCGCGCAAAGTATTATAATAAGTACGATTTTATATATCAAGTCAAGAGGAAAAAACAATGAAAAAAGCACTGTCCTTTTATACCCAAACCCCGCTTATTCTTCGAATAGCGATCGCCCTTGTTATCGGCGCTTTGCTGGGGCTTTTCGTTCCGGAGGCGACCTTTATCGCTATTTTGGGCAACCTGTTCGTCAGCGCGTTAAAGGCGATCGCGCCGATCCTTGTATTCGTTTTGGTGATCGCCTCGCTTTCCAAGCCGGGCGAGGGGATCGGATCAAGATTCAAAAAGGTGATCTTGTTTTATATGTTAAGCACCTTTCTGGCCGCCGTTGTCGCCGTAATAGGCAGCTTTCTTTTCAAAATAACCATTCCCCTGCAGCAAGCCGCGGAAGGAGACGCCCCCTCCGGTCTTATCGAGATTTTTGAAAGCCTTTTGTCGAACATGATGACAAACCCCTTCAGCGCCATCATCAACGGAAACTATCTCGGCATCCTTTTCTGGGCGGTGATCTTTGGGCTGGCCCTGCGTGCGGCAAGCGCAAAGACCAAAGAGACCTTAAACGATATCTCGGCCGCCGTATCCAAAGCGGTCGCTTGGGTCATTCAGTTTGCCCCCTTCGGCATTTTGGGCCTTGTTTACTCGTCAGTCGGAGAATACGGTCTTAAAATATTTACCGACTACGGGAAGCTATTGCTTCTCTTGGTCGGCTGCATGCTGGCGGTCGCCTTGATCGTGGATCCGCTTATCGTTGCCATAACGCTGAAACGCAACCCGTATCCTTTGGTATTCAAATGCTTTAAGGAATCGGGCGTGACCGCCTTCTTTACGAGAAGCTCTGCCGCCAATATCCCCGTAAATATGAAGCTTTGCGAAAAGCTTGGGCTGGATAAAGAATATTATTCGGTCGCCATTCCTCTCGGCGCTACGATCAATATGGACGGCGCGGCCATAACGATCAACGTGATGGCGCTGTCAGCCGCGTTTTCGCAGGGCATCGACGTAAATATCGTGCTTGCCATCTTGCTCAGCTT
>JAZRFI010000149.1:0-8341 GCA_045661285.1 Eubacteriales bacterium
GGTATTGCATCCCGTACGGCGGGCGCTTGTTGGAGGTGGACATCTACCCCTTCTGGCAAAGAAGCGCTGTTTTGGAGGTGGAGCTTCCCACCGAGGAGGCTGCCTTTACCCTGCCGCCCTTTATCCGCGTGATCCGCGAGGTAAGCGGGGATTTGGCCTATAAGAACCTTTCGTTGGCCAAACGTATACCCAACGAGCCCGAAATCTTGTGAAAAAACGCTTTTTATAAAATAATAAGAAGAAAAAAACAAAAATAAAAAAGCGGCAAAAACGGTTATTTCATCGGCTTTTTGTTATTCTTTACGAAAAAAGGGTGAAAAAAGGGGGATATTTCCCGAAAAAGGGCTTGCTTTTTTTGAACAAATCGTGTACAATAAGAAGCAAGTTACAAAAGCAGAAGAAATCCAATATAAATTCGGAATATCGGCCCGAACGTTTCTACCGCACGCCAAAGATGCGACTATTGGTTCCCCTTCGTTTTTCTTTCTTTGTTTAGGGGCTTTGGCAGTCGCACGGTAGTAAGGGGCGTGTGCTTTTTTTGATTTTTGGGGGAACTATGAAGGCACTGGAAGAGAAGATCCGCCGCGAGGGCGTTGTACTGACCGAGGATATCTTAAAGGTTGGCAGCTTTTTGAACCAGCAGGTTGACGCCGCCTTTATGTTGGAGATCGGGCAGGAGATCGCGCGCCTTTTCAAAGAGGACAAGGTCGATAAGGTCTTAACGCTTGAATCCTCGGGCATCATTATGTCGGTGCCGGCGGCCGCCGCGCTTGGCGTACCGCTTCTTATCGCCAAAAAGAGCCCTGCTTCTACCCAAACGGGGAAGACCTATTCTTCGAAGGTCACCTCCTTTACCCACGGAAACACCTATTTCGCGACGGTCGGTGCCGAATACCTCAAGGCGGGTGAGCGCGTTTTGATCGTAGACGATTTTTTGGCCCGCGGGGCGGCCCTTGTCGGTCTTTGCGATATCGTAAAGCAGGCGGGCGCTGTGGCTGTCGGCGCGGCGATCGTGATCGAAAAGCAATACCAGGGCGGCGGGGACAAGCTGCGCGCCGAAGGGTTGCGGATCGAATCGCTTGCCAAGATCGTGAAAATGAGCCCCGAGGAGGGCATCACCTTTGCCGATTAAATCGGCCCGAAACGGTTACAAGGGCATAGCCCTGTAAATAAAAAACAAAAACAAAAAAGCGGAGGAAACCCAAAATGTAAACAATTCTTTCTTTGATCCTGGTCGTTGCCATGCTTGCCGTCGCCGTTATGGCGTTCGCATCTTGCGGCCCCACGGATCCCGGTGCTACCACTACTACGGCTGCCCCCACCGGTAAAGACCCCAGCGAGGTCAAGGCTGCGTTGATCGCCCTTCACGGCACCAGCTCCACCTATGACAAAAACTTCATCGACGCCTTCAACCAGGCTTGCGCCAACAAGGGGCTTGATGAGGACAACTACACCGTTATCGTCGACATCCCCGAGGATACCCCCTGCTACGATGCGGCTGCCAACTTTGCCGATGACGGCTATGACGTGATCTTCGCCGATTCCTTCGGTCACGAAGCGTATATGCTTCAGGCTGCCAAGGAATTCCCGAACGTTCAGTTCTGCCACGCCACCGGTACGATGGCTCACACCGAGAACGTTGCCAACTTCCAGAACGCCTTTGCCTCGATCTACGAGGGTCGTTATCTTGCCGGTGTTGCCGCCGGTATGAAGCTCCTTGAGCTCTACGGTGAAGACATTACCGCCGCCGAAGCCAAGATCGGCTACGTTGCCGCCCATCCCTATGCCGAGGTTATTTCGGGTTACACCTCCTTCTTCCTGGGCGTCCGTTCGGTCGTTCCCAACGCCACGATGGAAGTCCGTTACACCAACTCCTGGTACGATGAGACCGCCGAGAAGGCTACTGCCCAGGCTCTGATCGCCGCCGGCTGCAAGCTGATCTCGCAGCACGCCGACTCGATGGGTGCTCCCACCGCTTGTGAGGAAGCCAATCCCCCCATCCCCAACGTAGCTTACAACGGCACCACTCCCAAGGAAAATACCTTCATCATCGCCTCCAAGATCAACTGGGTCCCTTACTTCGAGTACATGCTCGATTGCGTCATTAACGGCGAGGACATCGTTGAGGATTACACCGGCACCATCGCGACCGAGTCTGTTCAGATCACGGTTCTCGGTACTGCCGCTGCCGCCGGCACCCAGGCTAAGCTTGACGAGGTCAAGGCTGCGCTTCAGAACGGTACCCTCAAGGTCTTCGATTGCTCGAAGTTCACCGTTAATAATGCTAAGGCTGACACCTCTCTTTTCTCTAAGGCCGATTATATCACGATGGACGCGGATGGCCACCTTACCGCTTATTCTGCCGACGTGAACAGCGATGCCGACTATACTGGTGACACCAACGTTATCAAAACCGAGGGTGGCGTCACCTACTTCGCCGAGAGCGAGTTCCGCTCGGCTCCTTACTTCGATATCGTTATCGACGGTATCAGTATCGGCGCTTCGGTCGAATAATTTCGCAACTAAACAGCGTAACGGCGGAGCCTTGGCTCCGCCTTATGCCGTCTTTTAGCCCCCCGACCTATTTCCCTTTACGGAGGACAAATCGTGGAAAAACAACCCATTATCGAGCTGCAGGGCATTACCAAAACCTTCGGTAAGGTAATCGCCAATCACAACGTAACCATGGATATTCGCAAGGGTGAGATCCTTTCTGTCCTTGGCGAAAACGGGTGCGGTAAAACTACCCTGATGAATATGATCGCGGGGATCTATTATCCCGATGCGGGTAGGATCCTTATCAACGGCGAGGAGGCTAAGATCACCTCTCCCCGTGACGCTTTTTCCTATAAGATCGGTATGATCCATCAGCATTTTAAGCTGATCGACGTCTTTTCCGCCACCGAAAACATCGTTTTGGGTGTTTCGGACGGCAAATATAACCTAAAAGAGGCAAAAGCCCGTATTCTTTCGATGAGCGAAAAATACGGTTTCCATATAGATCCCGACAAAAAGATCCACGAAATGTCGGTTTCCGAAAAGCAGACGGTGGAGATCATCAAGGTTCTTTACCGCGGAGCGGATATTCTGATCCTGGACGAGCCGACGGCGGTTCTCACCCCCCAGGAGATCCGTATGCTTTTCAACGTTCTGCGCGCTATGCGCGAAGACGGGAAGTCGATCGTTATCATCACCCATAAGCTCAACGAGGTTATGGAGATATCGGATCGCGTTGCGGTGCTTCGCAAGGGTGAGCATATTGCCACCGTTAACACCGCCGAAACGAACGAGCAGGAGCTGACCGAGATGATGGTCGGCCAGAAGATCGAGCTGAATATTGACCGCCCGATGCCTCAAGGGGTAGAGGATAGGCTTGAAATCAAGAATCTTTCCCTCGTGAACGCGGAAGGCGTAGAGGTTCTGCACGATATCAACTTTACGGCGCGGTCCGGCGAGATCCTCGGTATTGCGGGCATTGCGGGCTCGGGCCAGCGTGAGCTTCTTGAGTCGATTGCGGGGCTAAAGCAGCTTGAATCGGGCGAGGTCATTTTTACCCGTCCGAAAAAGAATCTTCCCGTATCCTTTTATCACAAAACGCTTGCCGAGGTCAAAGCTCTTGCCGCCGCCGGTAAATTCCATTATGAGGATGGCTCACCGGTCAGCTTTGACGGGAAGAGTAATAAGGAGATCCGCAACCTCGTTAATGCCGGTAAGGTCCTTTTCAATGAGGATGACGTGATGAGCTTGCGCGACAAAACACCGCTTCAGATCCGTGAGCTGGGCGTTCGTCTTTCCTTCGTACCCGAGGACCGACTTGGCATGGGCCTTGTCGGCAATATGGATATCGTTGACAATATGATGCTTCGCAGCTACCGCCGCGGCAAATCGGTCTTTCTTGACCGTCATAAGCCCGCCGAGCTTGCCGATACCATCATCAAGGACCTCCAGGTATCGACCCCCGGTAGCCATACCGCCGTCCGTAAGCTTTCGGGCGGTAACGTACAAAAGGTTCTCGTCGGGCGTGAGATCGCGGCGGCCCCCGCCGTTTTGATGGCGGCTTACCCCGTACGGGGCTTGGATATTAATTCGTCCTACACCATTTATAACCTTTTAACCAAGCAGAAGGAAAAGGGCGTTTCCGTACTCTTTGTTGGAGAGGACCTTGACGTATTGCTGGCGCTTTGCGACCGTATTATGGTCATCAGCGGCGGAAGGATCACGGGGATCGTGGATGCCCGCACCGCCAAGAAGGACGAGATCGGCCTTTTGATGGTGAAATCCCAAAAAAGTGAGGAGGCGGAAGTATGAAAGAAACCGAGCATATCAAAAAAGAACCGCTTTTTCACATTGTAAAGCGGGATGGCATATCTCCCCTGAAAAAAGCGTTGCTGTATGCCGCCTCCATTCTTATCGCCCTTTTTGTGGGCGGCGTTATCTGTTCGCTGTTTTCCATAAAAAATCCGATCGATTTTTTCACCTATCTTTATGAAGGCGCTTTCGGCACCGAGCGTAAGATCTGGTTGCTTTTGCAGGACACTGCGCTTCTCCTTGGTGTTTCGCTGGCCTTGGTTCCCGCCTTTAAGATGAAGTTCTGGAACCTTGGCGGAAACGGGCAGATCCTTGTGGGCTGCCTTGCCTACGTTGCCTGTATGTTTTATCTCGGCGGCAAGGTTTCGGATATGGCCATCGTTGTCCTCGGGCTGATTGCCGGCGTATTGGCCGGCGCGATCTGGGCGTTGATCCCCGCGATCTTCAAGGCCTTCTTTAACACCAACGAATCGCTTTTCACCCTGATGATGAACTATATTGCCTCGGGTCTTATCTTGATGTTCATTACCATTTGGGTAAAGAGTGGCTCGGGTGTTTTACTTCCGATCAATGCGGGGAACATACCCGAGGTTAAAAACCGTTATCTTCTAACCATCCTGGTCTTCGCTTTCCTTGCGATCTTGATGCACGTATATCTTAAGTACAGCAAGCAGGGATACGAGATCTCGGTCGTCGGTGAGAGCCGGAATACCGCTAAATATATCGGTATCAACGTCAAAAAGGTCATCATTCGCACGCTGGTACTTTCGGGCGCGATCGCCGGTCTTGTCGGGGCCTTTATCGGTGGGGCAATCAACCACACCGTCAGCACCGCATCGGCTAACAATATGGGCTTTACCGCCATTATGACGGCTTGGCTTGCCAACTTCAATCCGCTGGGGATGATCGTCTCCTGCTTCTTCATCACCTTTATTTCCAAGGGGATGGTAGAGGTCGGAAAGAAATTCAAGTTCACCAACGATGCTATTTCCAATATCGTTATCGGTATCGTATACTTCTTTGTTATAGCGGTAACCTTCTTTATCTCCTACCGGATCGTTTTCCGTGAGGGAAGCTTGCTTGGAAAGCTTTTAGAAAAAGTGGAGAGTCTTTTTCTAAAGATCAAAGAGCTTTTCGCTAAAATAACCAAGAAGGTTTGTGAAAAAATAAAACCGCTTTTTGAGAAAATGAAAAAGCATTTTAAAAAAGGCGAAACGAAAAACCATGAAAAGGAGGGCGACGTATGATTCCCTTTTTAGTTGGCGCGATCGCGCTTGCCACGGTATTCCTTTTCGGGTGCGTCGGTGAGATCATCACCGAAAAGGCAGGCCACTTAAACCTCGGCATTCCCGGCATTATGTGTGTGGGAACGGCGGGCGGCTGCTTTGGCGTTGCGCTGTATATGCGCGCGCTTTCGGATCCCCGTGAGGCTTCGTGGTTCCTCCTTGTTTTTCTTTCGATCCTTTTGGCCTTTTTGTTCGCGGCGGCCCTTGGCGGCATTTATGGCCTTTTGACCGTATCGCTTCGCTGCAACCAGAATATTACGGGTCTTGCCGTTACGATCTTTGGCAATGGCTTTACCCAGTTCTTTATGGACACCTGTGTTTTGAAGGGGGACGCCGATCGCGCGAATTTTGAGATCGCGGGTAAGGTTATCTCCCGTGGCTTACCCTTCGCCGATTCGCTCGGCGCTATCGGGGAGATCTTCTTCTCTCACGGTATCCTCGTTTATCTTGCGATCGCGGTGGCGATCCTCGCCGCTTGGTTCTTAAAGAAAACGAGGGCGGGGCTGCATCTTCGCGCCGTCGGGGAAAGCCCCGCAACGGCCGACGCCGCGGGCATCAACGTAACCGCCTATAAATACGGCGCGATCCTTGTCGGCAGCGGTATTGCGGGTCTTGGCGGCTTCTTCTATATTATGGACTATATCAAGGGAAGCTGGGAAAACGCCATGACCATCGAGGCGCTTGGCTGGCTTTCGGTCGCCCTCGTTATCTTTACGCTGTGGAAGCCGAATTTCAGTATTCTCGGCTCGTTCATTTTTGCGGCCCTTTATATCGTGGCCTATTACATCACGGTCAACAGCACGCAGAAAGAGCTTTTGAAGCTGATCCCCTACGTGATGACGATCGTTGTTCTGATCTTCACCAGCATCAAGGGAAGCAAGAACAACCAGGCCCCCGCCTCGCTCGGTCTGCCGTATTTCCGCGAAGAGCGTTAAAACGTCAAAAAAAGAGAAAGCCCGACCCGGTCGGGTTTTTTCTTGCCCCTTGCAAAAGGAACTCACGTGTGCTATACTATATAAGATAAGCAAAAGGTGGAAAGGAGAAGAAAATGGTTACCGTATTGGGTGTTGAAAAGCGCTCTCGCGCCGCGCGCGCCGGGATCAAGGCGGGCGATATTCTTCTTTCGATCAACAGTCACGAGATCCGTGACGTGCTGGATTATCGCTTCTACCTATCCGAAAGAGTGGTAGAGCTTTTGCTTCATCGCGGCGAAAAGCTTATAAAAAAGAAGATCAAAAAGGATACCTACGACGATATCGGCCTTTGCTTTGAGAGCGCCTTGATGGATAGGAAGCAGTCCTGCAAAAATCATTGCATCTTCTGCTTTATCGACCAGCTGCCGAAGGGCATGCGCGAAAGCCTGTATTTTAAGGACGACGATGCGCGCCTTTCCTTTTTGCACGGCAATTATATTACGCTTACCAACCTACGCGATGAGGATATCGACCGTATTCTTACGATGCATATCTCGCCGATCAACGTATCGGTGCATACGACCAATCCGATCCTTCGTGTCGAAATGATGAAAAACCCGCGCGCGGGCGAGGTTCTTTCCTACCTTGACCGCTTGGCAAAGGGGGGGATCACTCTCCGCGGTCAGATCGTTTTGTGCCGTGGGATCAACGATGGGGAAGAGCTGGATCGAAGCCTATCCGATCTATCTAAGCTTTATCCCTCGCTTGACAGCGTTTCGGTCGTCCCCGCCGGGCTTACCGACCACCGCGACGGGCTTATGCCGCTTACCCCCTTCGATAAGGAGAGCGCCGAGGCGGTCATTCGCCAAGTAGAGGGGTTTGCCGAAAAGCACCTTCGGGAAAAGGGAAGCCGCCTTGTATACCTTGCCGATGAATTCTATCTTCTTGCGGGCAAGGATATGCCGCCCGAGGAAGCGTACGAGGAATACCCCCAGATCGAAAACGGGGTGGGGATGACCCGTTCGTTTTACGAGGAAGCGATGATCGGCCTTGCGCAAGATTGCCCGAAGCTTGAAAAGACGCGTCGTATCTCGCTGGCGACGGGTGTCGCATCGACCCGTCTTATGCAAAGTATCGTTGACAAAGCATGCGAAAAAGAGAAGAATTTGTCCTGTTCTGTCTATACGGTTGAGAATAGATGGTTTGGGAAGAATATCACCGTATCGGGGCTTTTAACCGGCCACGATATCGGCGAGCAGCTGAAAGGGCGGGATCTTGGCGAATGTCTTATCCTGCCGCGAAACACTCTGCGCGCCGACGGGGATCTGTTTTTGTGTGGGATGAGCCCCGAGGAGCTTTCGGAAAAGCTTTCGGTTCCGATCGTTTTCATCGAAGAGGATGGGGCCGCCTTGGTAGAAGCCCTTTTAGGGGGAAAGGAGTAAAAAATGGGAAAGCCGATCGTGGCCGTCGTAGGGCGGCCGAACGTAGGGAAAAGCACCCTGTTTAATAAGATCATCGGGGAAAGGCGCTCAATCGTTGAGGATACCCCGGGGGTCACGCGTGACCGTATTTATGCCGACGCTGAGTGGAACGGCCGCCGTTTTCTTCTGGTCGATACCGGCGGTATTGAGCCGAAGACCGACGACGTTATCTTGAAGCAGATGCGCTTGCAAGCCGAGATCGCGGTTTCGACCGCCGACGTGATCGTATTCCTTTGCGATATCCACGCGGGGGTTACGGCCGATGACCGTGATATCGCGGTGTATCTCAAAAAAAGCGGGAAGCCGATCCTTTTGGCCGTTAATAAGGTCGATAAGGTCGGGGCGTTGCCGC
>JAZRFI010000150.1:0-9093 GCA_045661285.1 Eubacteriales bacterium
GCTGATGCAGTTTGGAGTTTATTATGGCTAAAATTCAGATGAAAACACCTCTCGTCGAAATGGACGGAGATGAAATGACCAGAATCATCTGGCAGATGATCAAGGATATACTCATCAATC
The DNA here is from genome assembly GCA_045661285.1 of Eubacteriales bacterium. Taxonomy (GTDB): domain Bacteria; phylum Bacillota; class Clostridia; order Oscillospirales; family CAG-272; genus UBA1740. The sequence goes on from JAZRFI010000150.1 coordinate 121, forward strand.
CCTACGTTGACCTTAAGAGCGAATATTACGACCTCGGTCTCCCCTACAGAAATGAGACAAACGACCAGGTTACAATCGACGCGGCTGAGGCAACAAAAAAGTACGGCGTTGCAGTTAAGTGCGCAACTATCACACCTAACGCACAGAGAATGACAGAGTATAACCTTAAGGAAATGTGGAAGAGCCCCAACGGTACTATCCGTGCAATTCTCGACGGTACTGTATTCCGTGCTCCCATCCTCGTTAAGGGTATCTCCACTTATATTCCCACATGGACAAAGCCCATCACCATCGCACGTCATGCATACGGCGACATCTACAAGAATACTGAGATGAAGGTGACTGAGGGCTCAAAGGCTGAGCTCGTTGTAACTGCTCCCGACGGTACAGAAACAAGACAGACTATCCACAATTTCAAGGGCGACGGCATCATCCAGGGCGTACATAACACAGACGCATCCATCGCAAGCTTCGCTCGCACATGCTTCAACTACGCTCTCGATATCAAGCAGGACCTCTGGTTCGCTTCCAAGGATACTATCTCCAAGACCTATGACCACCGCTTCAAGGATATCTTCCAGGAGATCTACGATGCAGAGTATAAGGCAAAGTTCGAGGAGGCAGGCATCGAGTATTTCTATACTCTTATCGATGATGCAGTAGCAAGAGTTATCCGTTCTGAGGGCGGCTATATCTGGGCTTGTAAGAACTACGACGGTGACGTTATGTCCGATATGCTTGCAACAGCATACGGCTCTCTCGGCCTTATGACAAGCGTTCTCGTATCTCCCGACGGAAAGTACGAGTACGAGGCAGCACACGGCACAGTAACACGTCACTACTATAAGCACCTCAAGGGTGAAAAGACCTCTACAAACCCCATCGCTACGATCTTTGCGTGGACAGGCGCATTCCGTAAGCGCGGCGAGCTTGACGCTATCCCCGAGCTTTGCGAGTACGCAGACAAGATGGAGGCAGCTTGCATAAAGACCATGGAGGACGGTATTATGGACCGCAACCTCTCCATGATGTGCACTCTTGAAAACAAGCAGGCAGTAGACACAGAAACATTCCTTAAGGAAATTGCAAAGCGTTACGATGCTATGTGATAGAAAAAACGCACCCCTCGGGGTGCGTTTTTGATTTTTTTGCCGAGAAAGAGCAGAGAAGTGACCTCTGTTCAAAAGCGGTATCGAGGGAATTGTAGATTTTATCGAATTTTAGTGAAAATCCCTTGACAGAGACCGAAATAAAACATATAATATTAATATTATGGAAACCATGAAGGAGACAGAAAGTGACACTCAAAGTTTTAAAATTCGGTGGAAGCTCTCTTGCAGACGCAGAGCATTTTAACCGAGTTAAAAATATCGTAAACGCAGAAGAAACGCGGCGCTACGTCGTACCCTCTGCGCCGGGAAAGCGCTACAAAGAGGACGAAAAGGTAACCGACCTTTTATACGCTTGCTACGATGCGGCCCAAGCGGGGGGCGACTTTGTTTCCGTTCTTACGAAGATCAAGACCCGTTATTACGATATTATTAACGATCTTGGGCTTTCGGTTTCGCTCGAAAAAGAATTTGATGAGATCGAAGAATACGTGAAGCGTCCCGGAAACCGCGATTACACCGCCAGCCGCGGCGAATATCTTAACGGCATCGTTCTGGCCGCCTTCCTCGGCTTTGATTTCATTGATGCTGCCGACGTGATCTTCTTTAACGAAGATGGCACGCTTGATTCGGAAAAGACCAATTCGGTAATGGCAGAAGTGCTTAAAAAGCATGAAAAAGCCGTCATTCCCGGCTTTTACGGTGTGTTGCCCAACGGAAAGGTAAAAACCTTTTCCAGAGGTGGCTCGGATATCACAGGCGCGATCGTAGCAAGAGCAACGATGGCCGATCTTTATGAGAACTTTACCGACGTTTCCGGCTTTTTGATGGTTGACCCGCGTGTGGTCGACGATCCGATGCCGATCGACGTCATCACCTACAAAGAGCTGCGTGAGCTTTCGTATATGGGCGCTACGGTACTTCACGAGGATGCCGTTTTCCCGGTTCGCGCCGCCGGTATTCCCATTAACATCAAAAACACCAACGATCCCGCCGCAAAGGGTACGTTGATCGTCCCCACGGCCCCCACCGAGGCGAACGACAGTATTTTGACCGGTATCGCGGGGAAGGTCGGCTTTTCGATCATTTCGGTCGAAAAGGATATGATGAACGCCGAACTCGGTTTTGGCCGCCGCGTTCTTGAAGTTTTGGAAAACCAAAACATCAGCTTTGAGCATCTGCCTTCGGGTATCGATACGATGTGCGTTATCGTTAAGACCGCCGATATTGCGGGCAAAAAGGAAAAGCTGGTAGAAGAAATCTGCCGCGCGACGAATCCTGACGCTGTCACGGTGCTCGATGGGATCGCCTTGATCGCCGTCGTCGGCCGCGGTATGGTACGCTCTAAGGGTACGGCCGCCCGCATCTTTTCTTCGCTTGCCAAAGCCTCAGTCAACATCCGTATGATCGACCAAGGCTCCAGCGAGCTGAACATCATCATCGGTATCGAAGAAGAAGATTATCAAACCGCCATTCAAGCCATTTACAACGAGTTTATGGTTAAATAATAAAAAAAGAAGCTGTCTTTGACAGCTTCTTTTTTATTCTTAAAACGATTAAGCCTTTTTAATGGCCTCGATCGTAGCGTCGACCCAATCGAATACCTGCTTCTTTTCATCCTCGGTATACTTTTTCATAAACTTGAAAGGCAGACCGCCGTTGATGTAAAGAACGCTCTCATGGAAATGGCAACCGGCATTACGGATCCACTCGATAACGGGGGCGGCCTTTTCGGGCGTACCGTCAACCACGAGGGCAACGTGCTGGGCGTTATCCTTCTTGAGATTCTTGCAGAAGATTTCAAAGGCCTGGGGATAGCTGTTAGCAGCCGTAAAGAAAATAACGACGAGACGCTCGTTATCGCAGGGATAGGCGGGGGGAATCACGTCAGCGGCGTGTTGGATGGCGTACTCGGTAGCGACCGCAGAAGCAAGCCCCAAAAGCTTTCCTTTGTTCGTATTGGTCAAAGAGCGCAGTTTTAATTTCATAAGAATTTTCCTCCGTATATTTGGCAATGCCTTTATTGAATATATTATACCATAGATTGAGGAAAAAGGAAATAAGAAAACCGCAAAATTTTTTGTTTATTAAAAATTATCGAAAAACATGCCCCAAAAAGGCCTTTCTCCCCCTTTTCGCTTCCCTAAATTATACAAAATTTTGATTTTGTATAATTTTATGGGTGAAGCACCCGGGCACTATTATAAAGGGTTTTGGGGGCGTTCTGCAAGGGTACGCCCTACGCCGATACGGGAAATCCAAAAAAATCAAACGCTTCCCTTGCATTTACCCCATTTTTTTGTTATGATTATAAAAGAAGAAATTTATGAGGAATGACCGTATGTTTACCGATATACATCTTCATCTGCTTCCCGGGATAGATAACGGACCGGCGCGCCCATGGGAATCGGAGCGTATGTTTGACCTTCTTTACGAAGAGGGCGTGCGTGCGGCAGTTCTTACCCCGCATTTTGATCCGGACAAAGAGGAAATCGAAGATTTTCTTACGAAAAGACGCTTGTCCTATGCCAAAATGCGTGAGGTTTTAGGCAAAAAAGCGCATCATTTCGCGTTTTATCTTTCGGCAGAAGTCTTTTTGGTCCAAGGGGTCTCCTCCCTTTCAGCTCTTCCCTCTTTGTGCATCCCAAAGACGAACATTTTGCCTTTATCGCTCCCTATTTCGGATCATATCACCCCCGAAACGATGAAGGAGCTTGCAACGATCATTCAAAAGAGGAAGCTTCGCCCTCTTATATGTCATATCGAAAGGCATCATCTCTTTTGCGATGAAAAGGAGTTTGACCGATTGCTTTCACTCCCCTCTTCCCTCTTTGCCGTCAGTGCGAGCGCATTGGATGACCGCCGCTTGGCTTTTCTTCTTTTTTGCAAGCTGCAAGAAGGAAAAGAGATCTTTCTCGGCTCAAACGGTCACAACGCCAGAGGTCGCCCGCCCCTTCTCTTTCCCGATTATATTTCGGATGCGATCTGCAAGCGGACGCTTGTGGCTCTTTCTGAAAGAACGCAGCTTCTTTTTCAAGGGCTTTAAGGCTCCTTTTTTCTCTGCAAATATTTTATACGCGTTGCCTCTCCGCCTCTTAGGTGCCTTTCTGATTTATTCACATCAAGTATTTTCTTTGCCATCTGATATAAAATCGGGTTTACCACGGGCAAATGCATCGTAATATCCTTATGTACCGTGCTTTTACTGATATTGAAGTGTCTGGCCGCGCTTCGCACCGTAGCCTTGTTTTCGATCAAATATTCCGCCAGCACCTCACAGCGTTCCCTTTGTTCGCGATATAGCATATCTTTCTGCCTCCCTACGGAATTTCCGTTATTACATCCTATGAAAGGCAATCTTTTGTCATGCATAAAGAAGTCGAAAATTTTTCATCTTCTCCCATTTTTGAGGGAATGACCTCTATCCGCGCCGTTCTTGCCGCTATGGCGGCAGGCTCGCCTACCAATAACCGAAGGATCGTAAAGATCCTTTACGCCGAAGAGCGAATCAAAAAGATCGGGAAAGAGGTCGCGTATCTTGGCCACCGTGGGAATGACTACGGCTTCCCCGTTCTCCCCGTTTCCGAGGAAGAGATCAACCGCATAACGACCGGGAACACGCACGGCGGGATCGTGGCCTTTTGCACCGAACGGGATATCCCCGACCTTTCTATGCTTACAGATCCCCCCAAAAACGGCTTTTACTGTATGATCGAGGGGATTGAGGATCCCTATAACTTCGGATACGCCCTTCGCTCTTTGTACGCGTGCGGCGTAGACGGGATCATTCTCCCAAAGAGAAACTGGATGAGCGCCGCCGGTGTTGTAGCACGCGCCTCGGCCGGGGCTTCGGAAGAGCTTTCGCTCTTCTCTGCCGCCCCCTTATTTGCCGCCTCGTATTTCCGAAAAAAAGGATATAAGATTGTTGCCGCCGATGCGGATACGTCTATTTCCTTGCCGAATGCCGATTTAAAAAAGCCGATCTTTTTGGTGATCGGCGGTGAAAAACGCGGAATTTCGGGCATCCTTGCCCAAGAGATCGATTTTACGGTAAAAATTCCGTACGGACGTCCTTTCAACGCCGCGCTTTCGGCCGCCTCGGCCGCCACCATCTTCGGCTATGAGATCCTGCGTCAAAACGTTGAATAAAAACAAAAAAAGAGTTGTACTTACGGTACAACTCTTTTCCTTTAGGCTTATAAAAAGCCCGCAATTATTCTTTGTTGGCGCAATCCTTCCCACAGGCCTCGCAGTTATCGGGGTCGCAGGTAGCATCGAATTTTTCGCCACAGGCAGGACACATAAGATCGGAAGGATCGACGTCTTCGTTAAAGCAAACGATCTCTCCGCAAGCAGGACAAGTGACCTCATAGTACTCGTCTGCCTCGAATTCCTCGTCATCCTCGTACTCATCGTCCTCTTCCAGCTCCTCTTCATAAAGAAGCTCTTCAAGGTCGCCAAGATCCTCATCCAGCTCTTCGCAATAATCGCGAAGCTCTTTACACTCAACCTCAAGGTTATTGATGGTCTCGCTCATTTCGGAAACAAGGCTGATCAACTCAGAAAGAAGCTTGCCCTCGGGCGTTGCGGTTCCCAGCCCAAAGCCTTCGTAAAGGCCTTTGAGGTAGGCGGCTTTTTCACAAATATCCATTTCAAAAACTTCCTTTCTTTTATTACAGGGAAAAGGGTTTTAAGAAATCTTACGCTCTTTCAAGATATTCGCCGACACGGGTATCGATACGGATCAGATCGCCGGTGTTGATAAAGATCGGAACGCGAACAACGGCGCCGGTTTCAAGGGTGGCGGCCTTGGTTACGTTGGTAGCGGTATCACCGCGAACACCGGGCTCGGTATCCGAAACCTCAAGGGTAACGAATACGGGGGGTTCTACGCTGAAAACGTTGCCCTTATAGGAAACGATCTTACAAGTGGTATTTTCCTTAACGAACTTGAAGTTATCTCCAAGCTTTTCGGAGTTAAGGGGCATCTGCTCATAGGTCTCGGGATCCATGAAGTAATAAAGATCGCCGTCGTTGTAAAGATATTCCATATCCTTACGTTCGATGTACGCGCCTTCAAACTTATCGGTGGGGTTAAAGGTCTTTTCGATAACGGCACCGTTGATAACGTCCTTCAGCTTGGTACGAACGAAGGCCGCGCCCTTACCGGGCTTAACGTGCTGGAATTCGATGACCTGGACTACTTTACCTTCCATCTCAAAGGTAACGCCGTTTCTAAAATCGCCTGCAATTACAACTTCCATTTTACACCTATCTCTCAGCGGTATGCATTATTGTTGAAAGAGTTGGCCCATCGTTCCGCTGACGCAATGGCTCCTCCGACCGTTTACACGGTTTATATACAGTATTATTGTACCTTATTTTGGATATTTTTGCAATAGAAAAACAAGAAAAAATTAAAAAATTTCTATCAGTTCCTTGGTTGAAGCGGTAAAGTTCATAAATCCGCCGTCTGTAACGCACCCCATATCCTCGATACGGCAACCGCAATCGCCGCATTTATAGATACCCGGCTCCGCGGTAATGATGTGTCCCGGCAAAAGGATCTCATCCGAGCGGGGGGAAACGCGCGGGCTTTCGTGAATGTCAAGACCGACCCCATGCCCGAAGCCGTGGCCGAAGCATCCACTGTATCCCGCTTCGTCGATCAAGCGGCGCGCCATGCCGTCTACCTCTTTGCAAGAAGCCCCGCCTTTTATAGCGGAAATCCCCGCAAGCTGGGCAGAAAGAACGGTTTGATAGATCCTTTTCTCTTCTTCACTTGCCCTGCCGATAACGACGGTGCGCGTCATATCCGAGCAGTACCCGCCGCAAACCGCGCCAAAGTCCATGGTTAAAAACCCTTTTTCCAGCCGCTTGTTACGGCAAGAGCCATGCGGTAAGGCGCTGGCCGCGCCGGATACGGCTACGATCGGGAAGGAAGCGGCCGTAGCACCGTTTTTTCGCATAAAGAACTCAAGCTCTAAGGCAACCTCGATCTCGGTCATGTTGGGGGTCAACGTCTTAAGAATATAAGAATACGCCCGGTCGGTTATCTCCTGCGCTTTTTTTATGCATTCGATCTCGTCTTGATCCTTGATCGCGCGCAACGCTTCGATCGCCCCACCGATCGGGATCGGCTTAACCGAAAGCCCTTGAAAGAAGGCGGCTTGATCAAAACAGGACATCATACGGTCCTCGTATCCGAGGCGTCTGACACCCGCATCCTTTAACGTATCGGCGATAAATTCCTTCATAGAGGAAGGCGCAACGACCGAAATACAATCGCCAACCGCAGCCGTCGCCTCTTCAAGATAGCGAAAATCGGTTACGAGATACGCCTTGTCTTCCAAAATAAGCACGTATCCATCTTCAAAGGTATAAGGAACGGCGTAAAAGCAGCTTTGCCACGAGGAAAGCAGCAACGCCTCTGCACCGATCCCGTCAAGGAGTGCCTGCAACGGCTTTATATGGTTCATACGCCCTCCGTAATGCTTTGATAATAACGCTTCATCGAAAGCGCATCGTCTGACATTGTGCCTGCCGATTCGCAAATGATCGTGGGATTCACGCGCAACGCGGCAATCGCTTCCATTAAAGGCTCATACGCGGGGCCAAAAACCTCGTCTTCAAAGGTGAGGTGCTTTTTCTCGCCGGCGCCCGTATATTCGATCTTGGAAAAATGACAATGCAGATTCATGGCGTATCCGTCGCCAAGATGGCAGGCGATCTGATCGAAAACGCGCATATAATCGTCTTTACTCTTAAAACCGCCCTTTCCACATTCGCGAGCGTTCAAATGCCCAAAATCAACGACGGGAGCAAGACGGGGAGAAAGACCGCACAGGGTAATGACCTCATCCAAGGTCCCCAGCTGATTGACCTTTCCCATCGTTTCAAGGCCGATCCTTACCCCGTTATCGGGCAAGATCTCCAGCGCCTTATACAAGGTATCGGCGCAGAGCTTCATAGCCTCTTCCCTTGTGATCTTGGCGGCGCTCCCCGTATGCACAACGATGGTGCCTGCGCCCAACAATTCGGCGGCGCGCAACGAGGTTTTGATATAATCGATGCTCTTTAATCTTTTTTCAAGCTCAACACCCGAAAGAGAAATAAAATACGGTGTATGGAAGGACATGGCGATGCCGTGTTTTTTTGCCTCGTCTCCGATTTTTGCAAGTGTTGCATCACCAGCGGTTAAACCGTTTCCGGCCTCGTATTCGTAAGCGTCAAGCCCGATTTTTGCTAACCAAGCGGGGGCTTCCACGGTGGATTTATGCCCCGCCGCAGCAAAAGCCACGCTATTTCCACCGGGTCCGAAAAGAGGTTTTTTGTTCATTTTTTTCTTCCTTTTCATACGTAGGTTGTTTCTTGTCTTCATTTTAACACAGAAACTAAGCTATATCAAGAAAAAAACCGATTTTTTTAAAAGAAATTTCGTTCTATCTCTTGACAAAGTCTTTCTTTTGTGTTACTATAATAAGGCGCGCGGATGTGCGGGTGTAGTTCAATGGTAGAATCCCAGCCTTCCAAGCTGGTCGTGTGGGTTCGATTCCCATCACCCGCTCCAATATGCGCCTGTAGCTCAGTGGATAGAGTGCCCGGCTACGAACCGGTAGGTCATAGGTTCGAATCCTATCAGGCGCGCCATAAAAAAACAACACCCTCTTGGGTGTTGTTTTTTTATCGACACAGCTGCGGGATGAAGAACCTCTTCGATGCAAAGCATCGAACTAAGACCTTGCGCAAATCCAAAGTCCCCTTCCCGATAGCGCCCCCGCAAGGTCAAGGTTCTGAATCCTATCAGGCGCGCCATAAAAAAGAAGTACCCTTTGGGGTACTTCTTTTTTATCCCGTGTGTCTT
>JAZRFI010000151.1:0-5438 GCA_045661285.1 Eubacteriales bacterium
GCTACGATCCGACTTCGCCGTCGCGCCCCTCGCTCGCTTTGCTTCGTCTTGCAAAATTTCTTCGGCTCGGGTCCGATTGAATAAATTCCGCAATACGACTCGGGTCCGATTGAATAAATTCCGCCTAACGTGGGCGAAAGCATCGACTCGGGGTGCTCGACGTATTGGCGTTCATTAAAAAATATGCAAACGAAAAAAGGATACCAACCTCGTGTTGGTATCCTTTTTGTAAAGATAACGTTTCTTTTCAGTCGTCGCAAAGCGTGGCGGCGATAACCGCCTTGATGGTGTGCATACGGTTCTCGGCCTCCCTGAAAACGATCGATCGATCGCTTTCAAACACGTCGTCGGAAACCTCCATGGCGTCGCGCCCGAAGCGCCCACCCATCTCCTTACCAACCCCGGTCTTTAAGTCGTGATAGGCGGGCAGACAGTGCATAAAGACGGTCTCCTCCTTGCCGGTCAGAGCCATCATATCGGCGTTGACCTGGTAGGGGGCAAGATCGGCGATGCGTTCTTCCCATACCTCGATCGGCTCACCCATCGAGACCCAAACGTCGGTATAGATGACGTCGGCGCCCTTAACGGCCTTTTCCACGTCGCTTTCAAAGCGAAGGGTAGCGCCGCTTTCCTTGGCGATTGCTTGGCAGGTATCGATCAGCGCTTGATCGGGGAAATATTTTTGGGGGCAGCAGGCGGTGAAATTCAGGCCCATTTTGGCGCAGCCTACCATCAGCGAGTTACCCATATTGTAGCGGGCGTCACCGGCGTAGACGAAATTGATCCCCTTCAAGCGGCCGAAACGCTCCTTGATCGTCAGAAGGTCGGCGATGATCTGGGTGGGGTGAAATTCGTTGGTAAGGCCGTTCCAGACCGGCACCTTCGAATAAAGCGCCAGCTCTTCAACGATCGCTTGCCCAAAGCCGCGGTACTCAATGCCGTCGTAGATCGAGGCAAGCACGCGCGCCGTGTCGGCGATGCTTTCCTTCTTCCCGATCTGCGAGCCCGTGGGGTCAAGATAGGTGACACCCATACCGAGGTCGTAAGCCGCGACCTCAAAGCTGCAACGGGTACGGGTACTGGTCTTTTCAAAGATGAGGGCGATGTTCTTGCCTTCGCACAGGCGGTGGGGGATCCCCGCCTTTTTCTTTTGCTTTAAGTCGGCGGCAAGCTGCACAAGCCCACCGATCTGTTCGCTTGAAAGATCAAGCAGCTTTAAAAAATCTTTTCCCTTTAAACCTAACATATTATTCCTCCCGGCAAGCGGTCTTAATGACCTCGATCGCCTTTATAAGAAGCTCTTTTTCAATATTCAAGGGGGGCAGAAGCCGCACCTTCGTTTTGGCTGTAAGAAGCAAAACGCCCAAATCACGGCACTTAGAGAGAACCTCGGCGGCGGGCTTTTCGGTTTCGATCCCGATCATAAGGCCAAGCCCCGTTACGCCCCTGATGCCGGGCTGCCCCAAAAGCGAGGAAAAGATCAGCTCGGATTTTTCCTTGACCTCGCTAAGAAGCGTATCGTCAAGCCTTGAAAGGATGCTGTAGGCCCCCGCCGAAGCGATGGGATTGCCCCCGAAGGTCGAGCCGTGGGTGCCGGGGGTAAAGACCCCCTCTACCTTTTCCGAAAGCATCGTGGCCCCAAGCGGAAGGCCGCCCGCCAAGCCCTTGGCGGTCGATACGATATCGGGTGTCATGCCGTATTGCATATAGGCGTACAGCGTGCCGCTTCGGCCGTTTCCGCACTGCACTTCGTCGGCGATCAGAAGAATATCCTTTTCCTTCGCCACGCGGCACATCGCTGCGACGAATTCTTTATCCAGCGGTAAAACGCCGCCTTCTCCGCGCACGATCTCAAACATAATAGCCGCGGTCTTATCGCTGACGGCGGCAAGAAGCGCCTCCTCGGTCGGCTCGATCGAGATAAATCCGTCGGTAAGCGGGAGGAAATCCTTATGAAAGCTATCCTGCCCCGTGGCGGCAAGCGTGGTGATCGTACGGCCGTGGAAGCTGTTACGGAGGGTGATGATCTCATAGCACCCTTCGCCTTTCTTTTGGAAGGCGTACTTACGGGCGGCCTTGATCGCGCACTCGTTCGCCTCGGCACCCGAATTGGAGAAGAAGACCTTCTTCATCCCCGTCTTTTGGCAAAGAAGCGCGGCAAGGCGGGCGCAGGGCGCGGTATAATAAAGGTTTGAGGTGTGCTGGAAGAGCGAAAGCTGGTCGGTGACCGCTTTGATCCATTGGGGATCGGCGGTGCCGAAGGTATTAACGGCAATACCGCTTCCCATATCGATATATTCCTTGCCCTCGTTATCGTAAAGGAGAGAGCCCTCACCCTTCACGATCTCTACGGGAAAGCGCCCGTAGGTCGGGGCTACGTATTCTTTGTCAAGAAGCTTCGTGTCAGTCACGGGGGCCTCCTTCAAACATGGTGCCGATACCCTCGTCGGTCAGCGTTTCGATAAGGATCGAGTGAGGCACGCGCCCGTCGATGATAAAGACGCGCTTGACCCCTTCCAAAACCGCGTTCTTGCAGCATTCGACCTTCGGCAGCATCCCGCCGACGATGATTCCGTCGTCGATCAGCTTCTGGGTGTCGTCTACGTGGATATGCGAGATAAGCGTCGAGGGATCGTCCTTGTCGCGCAAAATGCCCGCGATATCGGTCAGCGAAATAAGGCTCTCGGCCGAAAGGGCGGCGGCGATCTTGGCGGCCGCGGTGTCGGCGTTGATATTATAAACGCTCCCCTTATCGTCACAGCCAAGCGTGGCGATGACCGGGATATAGCCTTTTTCCAAAACGTCAAGGATCGGCTTGGGGTCGACCCCCGTGATCTTACCGACGTAGCCGAGCTTCTCGTCCTTCATCGTCGCTTTGATCATATGGCCGTCAAGCCCCGAAAGCCCGATCGAGGAGCCGCCCTCGCATTCGATAAGGTTCACAAGCTCCTTGTTGATCTTGCCCGCCAGAACCATCTGCGCGATCTCTACGGTCTCCTTGTCGGTGACGCGCAGACCGTTGACGAACTCGGTCTTTTTACCGATCTTTTCCAGCATACCCGTGATCTCGGGACCGCCGCCGTGGACTAAGACCACACGGACGCCGATCAGCTGCAAAAGAACGATGTCACGAACCACCGAATCCTTCAGCTTTTCGCTGGTCATGGCGTTGCCGCCGTATTTGACCACCAGGATCTTCCCGGTGTATTTTTTGATGTAGGGAAGGGCGTTTACCAGAATACTCGCGCGATCCGCGTTCGAAATCGTCATAGCTTTTCCTTTCTCAGGTACGGTAGTCACCGTTGATCTTTACGTAGTCGTAGGTAAGGTCACAACCGAAGGCCGTGGCCGAAAAATCGCCGTCGTTAAGCGAGACGTCGATCGTGATCTCGGGGCGAAGAAGGATCTCCTTCGCTTTTTCCTCCGAGAAGTCAACGCCGCTTCCGCCTTGGCATACGAGGATCTTGCCCGCATCCGAAACGAAGGAAACGTCGATCTTTCCGATATCGACCGAAGCGCCGCTGTATCCGATCGCGCAAAGCACGCGCCCCCAGTTGGCGTCGGCGCCGAACATGGCGGCCTTGGTCAGCGAGGAGCAGATGACCGATTTGGCAACCGTTTTGGCGGTTTCTTCGTCCTTGGCGCCCGAAACCGAACATTCAAGCAGCTTGGTCGCGCCCTCGCCGTCCCCGGCGATCGAGCGGCAAAGATACACGTTAACCGTGTTCAAAGCCTTCATAAAGGCCGAGAAATCCTCGCCCTCTTCGGTGATCTCGGCATTTTTTGCCATGCCGTTGGCCAGCACCGTGACCATATCGTTGGTCGAGGTATCGCCGTCAACGCTGATCATATTAAAGGTGTTCTTGATATCCGAGGAAAGCGCCGCCTGAAGCATCTTCGGGGAAATGGCGCAGTCGGTCGTGATAAAGACGAGCATGGTCGCCATATTGGGGTGGATCATACCCGAGCCCTTGGCGATCCCGCCGATCTTGCATTCCTTCCCGCCGACGGTGAAGGAAACCGCGATCTCCTTCTTTTTAAGGTCGGTGGTCATAATGCCCTCGGCCGCGAAGTCGCTGTGCGCGCCAAGGCCCGCGACCAGCGCGGGGATCCCTTCGGCGATCGGCGTGATGTTGAGCGGCTGACCGATAACGCCGGTCGAAGCCACGACGACGTCGGACGCGTCGATCTTTAGCTCCTTGGCAAGCAGGGAACAGGTTTCCTCCGCGATCTCGATGCCGTTGGCGATGCAGGTGATGGCGTTACCGCTGTTGCAGATAACGGCCTGCGCCACCCCGTTTTGAAGATGATCCTTGGTTACCGTCAGCGGCGCGCCCTTCACGAGGTTCTGCGTATAGACCGCCGCGGCGCTTGCCGGAACCTCGCTGTAGATAAGCGCGAGGTCGCGCTTGGTTTTGTTTTTGCGGATCCCGCAATGGATCCCGTTGGCCGAAAAGCCCTTTGCGGCGCAAACGCCGCCTTCGATGATATTCATAGCTTTCTCCTTGTAATGCTGCGTCTTAGATGCAAAGATCGGTCTCGTCGTCAAGCCCCAAAACGAGGTTGAGGCACTCTACGGCAGCGCCCGAGGCGCCCTTGCCGAGGTTATCGTAACGGGCGGTAAGCAGGATCCGCTCTTCGTTTCCGAAGACCGAGATCACCATATTATCCTTACCCGAGAGCCCCGCGGCCGACAAAAGCCCGTCGGCATCGGTGGCGGCTTCTACGTAAGAAACCAAGGGGGTGTTATAAAGCGCTTCATAGACCGCCTTGACGTCCTCAACCGTTTTCCCCTCGCAAAGGTCCGAAGCGAAAAGCGGGACGGTCACCTCCATGCCGCTGTAAAAGTCCGAAACGATCGGGCAGAAGATGGGGGCAACGTCAAGCCCCGTCAAAGCTACGATTTCTTTAAGGTGCTTATGCTTTTGGGTGAGCGCGTACTGGCGCGGCGCGTCAAGAAGCGCGGGGCGATCCTCCCCCTCGTATTCGGCGATCATCTTTTTGCCGCCGCCGCTGTACCCCGTCAACGAATGACAAGTAAGCTTTACACTTTTGTCTACTATTCCCGCTTCGATAAGCGGCTTGACCAGGGCGATAAAGCCGCTGGCGTGGCAGCCGGGCACGGCGATGCGCTTGGCACCCTTGACGGCCTCTCTCGCCTTTTCGGAAAGCTCCGGAAAGCCGTAGACCCACTGCGGGTCGGTGCGGTGGGCGGTAGAGGTATCCAGCACCACGGTATGCTCGTTTTCGATCATCGAAACCGCTTCGATCGCGGCCTCATCGGGCAGACAGAGAAAAACGACGTCTGCCTCGTTTAATATTTCCTTACGGGCGGCGGGGTCCTTGCGCTTCTCCTCGGGGAGGGTGAGCAGCGTAATATCCGCGCGCGCGCCAAGCCGCTCGTAGATGCGAAGGCCGGTCGTGCCCGCCTTTCCGTC
>JAZRFI010000152.1:0-16873 GCA_045661285.1 Eubacteriales bacterium
AAAACGGCACGGCCCCCGGCGGCGTTGACTGGGAAAAGACCATTCTTCAAATGGAAATCCTCACCGCGCTTTTGGATCCTAAGGAGGTTCCCGATATGACGGCGGGTAATTCCACCGTCAGCAATCCCTCCTTGACCAAGCCCGGCAAATATTCTCCCCCTGCCCGTCTCGATCTCCATATCACCGGCCGCGGCTTTCCGCTGAATAAGGAGACCTTGTTCGGGGATTCCGATTCGGTATACGTGATCCGCCTTAACAGATTTAACGTTTATAATATCGACAGTACGCTTGTCACCTCGGGTGAGGTGACCTTCGAGGTGCAGATCCGTGCCTATGATTCGTCCTTTAATCCTCTGGACAGCACGCTTGTAAAGACCTATACGACTACGGTCACGATGGAGCAGGGGATGACCTATATCGACCTACCTATCACCATCCCGCGCTCGGATCTTGAATCGATTGGAGAGGACGAGTATTTTTATATGAATATTGGCGTTCTTAGTGAAATGGGAGATCAAGCGGTGGTTATCTCTACGAACAACAGCTTCACCTGTACCCTTTCGGGCACGCGGCAGTATTTCGGTTATACGGTTGGAGGTACTGCGGAAAAAAGGCCCTCCGGCTCCACCAGCGGCTACACCCCCGACGTTTTCTTCTGCAACGCGATGAAGAAGGAAACGGTTGATATTTCGGGCCTTCTCGGCGGCAACGGGGGAAATGAACCCTCCGACGACGAGCCTGCCTCGCCGACCGAAAATCTGCTTCAACTGCCCGAGCAGTACGATCTTGTCGTCGGCGATCCCTTCGAGCTCTTCTATAAGGGCATCTCGCTTTGCCTGAGCATTAACGATTTTGATTATCAGTTTTCCTATTCGGACGGTGCGAATCGCGGATACGCCTACTCCAAAAAGTACACGTGGACACCCGAGCAAAAGGATGTCGGCGTGCATACGCTTACCATTACCGTACGCGATAATATCGGCAATATCTTGGATAGCGAAAGCGTAAAGATGAACGTCGTCAATAAGCCCACCTCTCCCGACAGAGAGCTTACTTATCTTTTCGTCGGTGACTCGAACAACGGTGACGGAAAATGGTCGAGCGAGGTCATTAAACGCTTGACCGCCTCGAAGACGACGTCGGTTACCAATACGACCGCCGGTTTGAAGTGCGATGGGCTTACCAATATCAAGACCATCGGCTCAAAGGTCAAGGATCTTGGATACACCGATTTCTATTACGAAGGATACGGCGGATGGAGCTTTACCTCTTATACGACGGCGTATATCAACCGCCCCTACTTCGTTTATATTTCCGGCACCTTTACCGGTATGTGGGGTGATTTTAGCCAGCATTCCTTCTATAAGGACGGTAACGGCCAGATCTGGAAGCTTGAAACCATCGATCAGGCCAATAACAGACTGAAGCTGATCGCGGTAGACGCGGTCGGCGGCGGTACGGATTCTTCCTGCAAGGGACTGAACGTTGCCGCGGATGGCACAACGGTTCCCCAAAGCGGTACGCTGACCCTTGTTCAAAGCAGCGGCGCCAGCGATCCTGTGACCATTGAGTATACCTCTACCACGAAGGCAGAGGGCAACCCCTTCTGGAGCTTGGAGAAAAACCGCAACGACTTTAAGGCTTATGCCGAAAAGCACGGCGCCGAGCGTATTGATGAGGTCTTCGTTAACCTCGGTTGGAACAGCCATAACGTCACCCCCGAGAAGTTTAAGGAGACCGTAAGAACCTTCGTTGACAGTGTTCTTGCCGATTTCCCTGATTGCCACGTCAACCTGATCACCCTCGCCCTTCCGTCGCGTGACGGCATCGGCGCAAACTACGGTACCGAGTGGAATTACTACGAAAAAATGAAGGTAGTATATGATTTCCAGAGGGTCTGCATCGAGCTTTCGCACGAAGAGCAATACGAAGGTAAGGTCTCGGTTATCAGCGTGATCGGCCAGATCGATACCGAGAACGCTTACATTACGAAAAACGTCGCGACCAATAACCGTGTTCCCGATAAGGTGACCATGCAGAGCAACGGCGTTCACTTCAATGATAGCGGCCACCAGCAGCAGGCCGACGCGATCTACCGTCACGTCGTCACCCGTCTGCAGGGTAAGTAAGGGAAAGCCCCGATTGCGTACCGAATAAAAACAAAATCACGTACGCATGAAAGCTAATTTATAGGAGCATTTTATGAAAAAGATTATATCTCTTTTCCTGGTCGCTGTTCTTGCGTTTGGGATGGTGTCCTGCGCCTTTCCGGCTATGCCCGGCGTAACCACCGCGCCCACACCGGGGGCGACGACCACGACCGAACCCGCAACGCCCTTAACCGTTACCTCCTGCACCGAGGTATCCTACGTTAACGGCGTGCATACCTACCGCCTTACCTTCTCAGACGGCGCTACCGCCGATTTCTCGGTGAAGGACGGCGTAGACGGCGCCCCCGGTGAGCCCGGTGAAGCGGGCGCTCCCGGCGCAGCGGGCGCTGCGAGCGCTCCCGGCGCCCCCGGCGAGCCCGGTGCCTCTCTTACGGTTAAATCCTGCGTCTCCCTCGGCACGGTCGATGGGGTGACCACCTGGCGTCTTACCTTCTCGGATGACACCACCGCCGATTTCACCGTCACCAACGGAACTACCCCCGAAGGGGTGGACTGGAACGATCTGATCCTTCGTTTAGATGCGATGAACGAGCTTTTGAACGCCGAGAAGCCCGACATGAAGGTTGGTCATTCCACCGTCACCAATAGCGCCTTAACGACTTCCGGTTCGTATACCCCCTCTACCGTCACCGGTCGCGGCTTCCCGCTGAAAAAGAGCGTGATGTTCGGCGCCGACGATACGGTACACGTGATCCGTCTTAACCGGTGTGATGTGTATAAAAAAGACGACAGCACGCTCGTTACCTCGGGCAAGGTGACGATCGAGGTACAGACCCGCGCCTACGATTCGACTTACTTGGCCTCGAATACCACGCACGTAAAGACCTACGTGACCACGGTCGAGATGAAGCCGAATATGACCTATATCGACCTGCCTATTACGATTTCTCGCTCGGATCTTGAAACGATTGGAGATGACGATTATTTCTATATGAATATCGGCGTTCTTAGCGAAGAGGGCGATAAAGCGATCGTTCTCTCCTCAAACAGCAGCTTCCATTTCGTCTCTGATGAAAGAGAAAACGGTACGGAGGGGCCCAGACTGTACGCGGGCTATACGACGAACGGCATCGCCGAAAAGACACCCGGTAATTCGCATTCGTACCATACCCCCGATATCTTCTTCTGCACCGGCACGAAGAAGGCAGCGCTTGATTTCTCGGGCCTTGCCGGAAACGTCACGGGCGGAAACGGCGATGGGGATTCCTCCGATGAGGAAAAGAAAGAAGTGTATTCGCTTGACAACCTCCTTCAGCTGCCCGATCAATACGATCTTGTCGTCGGCGATACCTTCGAGCTCTTTTATAAGGGGATCGCGTGCTGCGTCAACAGCGAAGCCTTCGACTATAAGCTCAGCTTCTCGGACGGAAAGAACCGTGGCCATAACTATTCGAGAAAGTATGTTTGGACGCCCGAGGAAAAGGACGTCGGCGTGCATACCCTCACCATTTCGGCGCGCGATAATCTTGGAAAGATCGTAGACACCGAAACGGTAAAGCTGAACGTTGTCAACAAGCCGAAATCCCCCACCGAGGAGCGCGTATACCTCTTCGTCGGCGCCTCGGACTGTGCGAACGGTACCTGGCCGAGAGAGGTCGTTCGCCGCTTGACCGGCACGACCACGACGGTTTCCAGCGGCGTGACCGGCCCGAAGGGTGACGGTCTTACGAATATCAAGACCATCGGTACGAACAAATCGACCGAAAGCAATCCCGACGTTTTTTACGAAGGATACGGCGGATGGAGCTTTACCTCGTATACGACGGCGTATACCGCCCGCCCTTACTTCGTCTATATCCTTGGCAATTTCGCTTCTCTTGAATTGAGCCAGCACTCCTTCTATAAGGATGGAAACGGCGCTCTTTGGAAGCTGGAAAGCATCGAAGAAAGCAGAATCAAGCTGATCGCCGTGAAAGAGGTGGGCGGCAACGTCGATACGTCGCGCAAGGTGATCCCCGCGAGTGGCGAGCTGACCAAGGTAAGCAGCGCCGGCGCCAACGATGCGGGAAAGATTAAGTATAACTCTACCGCCGCTGCCGAGGGTAACCCCTTCTGGAGCGCAGAGAAAAACAGAAACGACTTCAAGGCGTATGCTGAGAAGCACGGCGTCGAGAAGATCGATGAGATCGTCGTTAACCTCGTTTGGAACAGCTCTACTTCCACGCCCGAGCAGTACATCCAAAACGCAAGGGCCTTTGTCGATGGCGTTTTGGCAGACTTCCCCGATTGCCATATCAGCATCGTTACCGGTAGAATCCCCGCGCGTGACGGTATGGGTGCAAACTACGGTATAACCTGGCCCTATTTTGAAAAGATCGAGAATACGGCCTTTGCCTTCCAGCGCGCGCTGATCGATCTTTCGAACGAAGAGCAGTACGGCGATCAGGTCTCCATCATCAGTATGGGGGCTCTGGTCGATACCGATAACGTCTTCCCCACGTCGAACCTTCCGATCAATAACCGCGTTCCCGAAAAGGTGCCCGTGCACAATAACGCCCTTCATCCCAACGTTGAGGGACATTACCAGTTTGCCGACGCGATCTACCGCCATCTCGCGACCCGCCTGCAAGGCAAATAAAAAAAGCCCGCAATAGGGTCAAAGAAATCCTACGAAAAAAGCCCTCGGCATCGCCGAGGGCTTTTTATAAAGAGAAGCGAGAAACGCTCGTAGGGGCGACCATCGGTCGTCCGTAAGAAAAGAGAGATGCCGTTTGCATCTCTCTTTTTTCGGTTATGCCTGAGCCTTAGAGATAGGTGATCATTTCTTCGGCGGGGCGGCGCTTTTTGGGGCGTGCCTCATCAAGCGCGTAGCCAAGCGTGATCACAAGGCGAACCGTACCGTCAAGCCCGCAAAGCGAGGCGATCTTATCGCTGTCAAGCCAGCCGATGATACAGCTGCCAAGGCCTTGCGCGGTGGCCTCGGCGGTGATATAGGCCGAAAGGATCCCGATGTCGATCGAGCGGTAATCGTTCTTTTTCAGCTTGGCGCCGACGGCCGCCATCTTACTGTACGGCTTCTCAGAGATCACAAGAAGGGTCGGGGCTTGATCGACGAAGGTATTAATGGTCATATCCTTGGTCTGTGCGGCGATCTTTTTGGCAAGCTCGCCTTGGCAGACCGTGATATGATAGGGCTGACCGTTGCAGGCCGAGGGGGAAAGGAGGGCTGCCTCTAAGACTTTTTGCAGCTTTTCTTCCTCAACTTGGCGGGAAGGGTCGTATTTACGGCAAGAATAGCGCGCTTGCGCGATTTCAAGAAAATTCATACGGTCGCTCCTTTTTTGTTCTTATCTTTATTTTAACACAGCTTTTTTCTTTTTTCAATCCCCGCTTGCAAGGATTTCCACTTGACAAGGTGTTTTATATTATATATAATACAATTGATGAAATATTGCCAAACATCCATTGGGCTTGTCTCATTAAGCTCGGTGGGAAAGGAAACTATGGAACACAAGAATTGGGAAGGATTTAAGTCGGGGGCGTGGATGAATACCGTTGACGTCCGTGATTTTATTCAGCAAAATTATCGCGAATATAAGGGCGACGCTTCGTTTTTGGCGGGCGCCACCCCTCGTACCGAGGCCTTGATGGAAAAGCTTTCGGCGCTTTTTGCCGAAGAGCGGAAGCGGGGCGGGGTACTGGATATTGATACCGATACGGTATCAACGCTTACGGGATATGCCCCGGGGTACCTCGATAAGGAAAACGAGCTGATCGTGGGTCTTCAGACCGATGCGCCCCTAAAGCGTGGGGTCAACCCCTTCGGCGGTATCCGTATGGTACGCGCCGCTTGCGCCGCCTACGGCTATAAGCTCGGTGACTCGGTTGAAGAGCATTTCCGTTACCGTACCACGCATAACGACGGTGTTTTCCGCGCGTATAGCGAAGAGATGCGTAAGGCCAGAAAATGCCACGTTATCACGGGCCTTCCCGATGCGTAGGGCCGCGGCCGCATCATCGGTGACTATCGCCGCGTGGCGCTGTACGGCGTTGATCGCCTGATTGAAGAAAAGATAGCCGACAAAGAAAGCCTTGAAAGCCGCATTTTTGATGCCAACACCGTAAGAGAGAGTGAAGAGCTTTTTCGCCAGATCACCTTCCTTGGCTTCTTAAAGGAAATGGCGGCTGCCTACGGCTTTGATCTGCGAGCGCCCGCCGCCAACGCGAAGGAAGCGATCCAATGGACCTATTTTGCCTATCTTGCCGCCAACAAAGAGCAAAACGGCGCCGCGATGTCCTTAGGGCGCGTCAGCACCTTCTTTGATATTTATATCGAGCGCGATATCGAAAGAGGGATTCTTGACGAGGTCGGCGCGCAAGAGCTGATCGACGATTTCGTGATGAAGCTTCGCATGGCTCGCCATCTTCGCACCCCCGAATATAACGAGCTGTTCGGCGGTGACCCCATGTGGATCACCGAGGCGGTCGGCGGTATGGGGAATGACGGGCGTACGCTGGTCAGCAAGAGCAGCTTCCGTATCTTGAATACGCTTTATACCCTCGGCTCGTCTCCCGAACCGAATCTGACGATCCTTTGGTCGAGGGATCTGCCCGACGGCTTTAAGAAATTCTGCGCCAAGGTCTCGGCCGATACCGATTCGATCCAGTATGAGAGTGACGATCTGATGCGCCCGATCTATGGCGACGATTACGCCATTGCCTGCTGCGTTTCGGCTATGGCGATCGGTAAGCAGACCCAGCTCTTCGGCGCGCGCTGCAACCTTGCCAAGCTGCTTCTTATCGCCCTTAACGGCGGTTACGATGCCGAAAGCCATATGCATATCGGGCCGAGCATGCCGGTTATGCGCGACAAGGTGTTGAATTACGAAGAGGTGCAGAAGCGCCTTGATCTGTATCTTGAATGGCTTTGCAGACTGTACGTCAACACGATGAACGTCATTCACTATATGCACGATAAATACGCCTACGAAAAGATCCAGATGGCCTTGCACGACAGCAACGTACATCGCTTTATGGCCTTTGGTATCGCGGGCCTTTCGGTCGTGGCGGATTCGCTCAGCGCGATCAAATACGCCAAGGTCAAGCCCCTGATGAACGCAGACGGCTTTATTACCGACTTTAAGACCGTGGGGGATTTCCCGAAGTTCGGAAACGACGACGATAGGGTCGACCTTATCGCCAAGGATCTTACCCACCGTATGATCACCGAGCTTCGTAAGACGCCTGCCCACCGCAACGCCGAGCATACGCTTTCGGTCCTTACGATCACCTCGAACGTAATGTACGGCAAAAACACCGGCGCGACGCCCGACGGGCGCCCCGCTGGCGCGGCCTTTGCCCCCGGCGCCAACCCCATGCACAACCGCGAGGAAAACGGGGCGCTTGCCTCGCTTAACTCGGTCGCCAAGCTCAGCTACGACGATTGCCGCGACGGTATCTCGAACACCTTCTCGATCACCCCCGAGGCGCTTGGGCGGAATGAAGAAGAGCGTGTCGATAACCTCGTTACGATCCTTGACGGATATTTTGCCAAAGGCGCGCATCATATCAACGTAAACGTGATGAACCGCGAAACCCTCTTGAAGGCTTACGAGGATCCCGAGGCGTATCCCAATCTTACCATTCGCGTATCGGGCTATGCCGTTCATTTCAACAAGCTCTCGCGTGAGCAGCAGAGAGAGGTTATCAGCCGTACCTTCCACGAAAGCGTATGAAGGGATTTATCCATTCGATCCAAAGCCTTGGGACGGTAGACGGGCCGGGGGTCCGCTTCGTGGCGTTTCTCTCGGGCTGCCCCCTGCGCTGCGCCTGCTGCCATAACCCCGACACTTGGGAGATTGGAGTGGGCGATACCTATACGCCAGAAGAGCTGTTTAGAAAGGCTATTCGCTTCCGCGATTATTTCGGGAAAGAGGGCGGCGTGACGCTTTCGGGCGGAGAACCCCTTCTGCAAGCCGAGTTTTGTAAAGAATACTTTGCTTTGTGTAAGAGTACGGGGTTGCATACCTGCCTTGATACGTCGGGCTGTATACTGTCCTCTGCGGTAAAGGATCTGCTGGCGGTTACCGACCGCGTGCTGCTGGATATCAAGTACGCGAACGAGGAGGATTACCGCCGCTACGTTGGCTGCTCGCTTTCCGCTCCTTTAGAATTTCTTTCGTATCTTAACGAGGCGGGGGTCAAGACTACGCTTCGTCAGGTCGTTATCCCAACCCTGAACGATAGCGAAGAGAGCGTTCGCTTTCTTCGTGGGTTGCGCGCACGCTATTCGGTAGTCGATACGGTCGAGCTTTTGCCCTTTCGTAAGATCTGCGAGGTGAAGTATGACGCGATGGGGATCCCCTTTCCGCTCGCCGATACAAAGGAGCCTTCGCCAGACGAACTGGCAAGGCTGCAGGCGCTTTTGAAGGAATAAGGTGCTGATGAGGTACGCGATTTTCCTGATATACACAAAGCGCTGCAAAAAGTGAACAAAAAGAAAACGACTTTTTCGTTCAAAATAAACAATTGCTAAATAAAAACAATGGGCCTATAATTGAATTATTACTATTATAAATGATATTGACATAGAAAGGGTCGTTGCGCCGCATCGCAATGTCTCTTTTCAGTGCGAGGGTTTATGACAGGATTTGAGGTATACTCGTTTATCGTCTGCCTGATCGTTTTTTTGCTTTTCGGTGGGGTATTCACCTTTTGGATGCAGTACTACATCAAGGCCGAAACAAGAATGATCGAGGGCGGACTCAACGACGCGTTGCTGAAAATTGAATATGAAAAGGTCAAGCGTAGAAGCCGTTTTTCCATCGTTTTTGAACGGGTGGTATCGGGGATCCTATGCGTGGCCGCTTGTCTCGTTCTTCTTGGCTCAATCGCGATGAATATCATCTCCGAGGTGCGTCCCGGGGGCTCGCTTTCCGTGAAGGTGGTGCAAAGTCAGTCGATGGCGACGGCACACATGCAAAACAAGTATCTTGAGAAAAACAATCTTACCGATCAATTTGAGCTGTACGATATGATCGTTTTGCACGCGATGCCGAGGGAAGAGGAGCTTAAGCTTTACGATATCGTGATGTATGAGATCGACGATACGTATGTTATCCACCGTATCGTCGGGATCGAGGAGCCAAACGAGAAGCATCCCGACGGCCGTTGTTTCGTCCTGCAGGGAGACGCTGTCCCCTATCCCGATGCGAAGATCGTGACATACGACCAGATGAAGGGAATCTACCGAGGGGAAACCGTTCCTTATGTCGGCAGCTTCGTTATGTTTTTCAAATCGCCGGCCGGGTGGCTTTGTATCGCCCTGATCGCTTTTGTGATCTTTTTGACCCCACGCCTTGAAAGAAAGATGTGGGAGATGAAGATGAAGCAGCTTTATAAGATCGGCTATATCACCTACCGCGATATCGAGGCATTAAACCGCAAGCTTGGCATAAAGTAAAAGCAAAAAGAGAAAAAGGGGAAGAGCATCCCCTTTTCCTTTTAAAGAAAAAAAGGGTGGATTTTTTTTGCGGTTTATGCTACAATGATACTATCAACCGAATAAGGAGACTTTCGATGAAACGCACCGATTACATATCCTGGGACGAATATTTTATGGGGGTAGCGCTTTTGGCCGCCCTTCGAAGCAAGGACCCGAATACGCAGGTAGGCGCTTGCATCGTGGATAAAGACAACCGTATTCTGTCTACGGGCTATAACGGCTTTCCGCGCGGCTGCTCGGACGATGAGTTCCCCTGGGACCGCGAGGGTGAGCCGAACGAGACCAAATACCCCTTCGTCGTACACGCAGAGCTGAACGCCATCCTCAACGCGGGCGGTCGCCCCTTGGCCGGCTCTCGCATCTACGTCGCGCTTTTCCCCTGCAACGAATGTGCCAAGGCGATCATTCAAGCAGGTATTCAAGAGGTCATTTATCTTTCGGATAAATACGCGCAGACGCCCGGCACGCTTGCCTCCAAGCGTATGCTGAAGAGCGCGGGCGTGACCCTTACCCCCCTCAATAGCGACCGCGATGAAATTCGGCTTGCGCTGAAATGAAGATCGGTGTTTTGGGTAGCGGCTCGTGGGGGACGGCGCTTTCGCAGGTTCTTTGCGATAACCGCCATGAGGTCCTTCTTTACGGGCGCGACGGGAATGAGGTAAAGGATATTAACGAAAACGGCAAAAACAGCGCGTATTTCGGTGACCTTTCACTCGCTGAGGGGCTTAGGGCCACGCAGGATCTATCAGAGCTTGGGCCCTATTGTGACGCGTATCTTTTGGCGGTTCCCTCGGGCGCGATCGCCTCGGTGCTTTCGCTTCTTACGCCCTATATTAAGCCGCATACCGTCATTATTAACGCCGCTAAAGGCTTTGATCTTGCCAGCGGCAAGCGTCTTTCCGAGTTTATTCGCGATACGCTTGCGGGCGTTTCCTACCGCGGCGTTGTGACGCTTGTTGGCCCCAGTCACGCCGAGGAGGTCATTCGCCGTATGCTGACCTCGGTGGCGGCGGTCTCGCTTGACGAGTCGCTTGCCGAAGAGGTGCAAAAGCTTTTTTCCAATTCTTATATGCGCGTATACGCGGCAACCGACGAAAAAGGCGCCGAATACGGCGCGGCGGTCAAAAACGTGATCGCCTTGGCTTCGGGAATGCTGGAGGGGCAGGGATACGGCGACAACGCCAAGGCCGCCCTTATCACGCGTGGGCTTGCCGAGATCGTTCGCTACGGCGTGGGCAAGGGCGCCATGCAAAAGACCTTTTTCGGGCTTACGGGTGTCGGCGATCTGATCGTTACTTGCTTTAGTAAACATTCCCGCAACTACCGCGCGGGGCTTGCTATCGGCGCGGCCGACAGCGCGGAGGCATTACGCAATAACAAAGAAACGGTAGAAGGGATACAGAGCGCGCGCGCCGTGCATCTCGATGCCTTGGCTATGGGGATCGAAATGCCGATCGTTGCGGGGGTATACCGCGTTCTCTTTGAAGGGGCGAAGCCGAGCTTTGAGATCGAGCGGCTGATGATGCGCCCGCTTCGCGCCGAATAAATTTGTTAACAGAAAAAAGAAAAACGAAGAAAACAAGAGAAAACAAGAGAAAACAAGAGCATTTTTGAAAAAACAAAAAATGCTTGTTTTCTTTTTCAAAAAACGCTTGACAAGCGGTTTTCGGTGTGTTATAATGCTCACGTTGAAAAAAACGGATGAGAACACTCATACCGACTACGGAGGAAAGAAAATGTCCACATTTATGGCTAAAAAAGAAACCGTTAGCCGCAAATGGTATGTTATCGACGCCGCTGGTAAGCCTCTTGGCAAAACCGCCGTTGCCGCCGCCAACATCCTGCGCGGAAAGCATCGCCCCGAATTCACCCCCCACGTTGATTGCGGCGAATACGTCATCGTTATCAACGCGGCCAAGGCGGTTCTGACGGGTAAGAAGCTGGATCAGAAGCACTACTATCATCACTCGGGCTACATCGGTGGCCTGAAGGATAAGAGCTACCGTATCCTGATGCAAGAAAACCCTGAGTTCGCTATGCAGAAGGCGATCAAGGGCATGCTCCCCAAGAACACCATCGGCGATAAGGCCATCACCCGCCTTAAGGTTTACGCCGGTGAAACCCACAACCAAGCTGCCCAGCAGCCCATCGTTGTTGACTGAGACTGAGAAAGGAAGATAAGTAAATGTATACCAGTGCAAAGCCTTATTTTTACGGCACCGGCAGAAGAAAGAAGTCCATCGCCCGTGTCCGCCTTTATCCCGGTACCGGTCTGATCACGGTAAACGGCAAAAACGTTGACGAGTATTTCGGTCTTGAGACCCTTAAGCTCATCATCAACCAGCCCTTCGGCGTGACCGATACGGTTGGCAAGTTCGATATCGTTGCTACGGTTCGTGGCGGTGGCCTTTCCGGCCAGGCCGGCGCTATCCGTCACGGTCTTGCCCGTGCTCTTGTCCTGGCTGACGAGGCCGCCAACAAGAAGGCCCTCAAGGCCGCCGGCTTCCTGACCCGTGACCCTCGTATGAAGGAAAGAAAGAAATACGGTCTCAAAGCCGCCCGTCGCGCTCCCCAGTTCTCGAAGCGCTAATTCGGATTTTCACAAAAAAGCTTCGCATTTTGCGAAGCTTTTTTTCTTCATACTCGGGCCCTCCACCGTCGCATAGTCGTCTGCCGTCGCCTGCGCCCGCTCGGCTCGGCACACTCCTTGCTTTGGGCGGTTTCGCCTTCGTAAAAACAGTTATCAACTGTTTTTACTTGTCTACCCGTATGAAGGAAAGAAATACGGTCTCAAAGCCGCCCGTCGTGCGCCTCAGTTCTCCAAGAGATAATTACCCATTTGGGATTATTTCGATATACAAAAAGCCCTGCTCCGGCAGGGCTTTTTGTGTTTTATGCCGTCCTATTTACATTTCGGGAAATTTATGATATGATGTAATCGATAAATATGAATTATCTTGTTGATGAAAGGATATTTTTATATGAAAAGAATTATTTGTTCCGTTCTGTTCGTATTCGTTTTGTTCGGCTGTCTGACTGCCTGCGATATGGAGAAAACCGTGCAAGGTATGATGGATTCAATGGTGAGCAAGGCCGAGTCTGGTGAAAAGGTTGAGGAAATGATATCGGCGTTAGAGGAAAACCGTGTGGCAGACGCAAAAGCCTTAATGCACCCCGATGCGGCGGATGTTTCTGACGATGCCATCGCTCAAATGGTCAAATTCTTGGATGGCAGAAAGATCGGTGAGATGGAAATAACCGGTATCAAGCTTAATTCTTCCACCGGCGGTAAAACAGAGGAGTTAGTATACCTGGCAACGCTGGATGACGGCAACACTTTTTTTGTAAGCACGGAATATGTTTCCAACGATGACGGTGTAGGATTTATTGTATTCCAATTTGCGATCGGGATCATTTCATCACCAAGCGTTGAGTAACGAAAGAAATAGGAGAGGTTTTATGAAAAAGATCGTCGGGATCGCTTCGTTTTTCTTGGCCTTGGCGGGGGCGGTTCTGCTTGTTTTAACCGGCACGGTCATTCATCACGATATCCTGTTTTTTGTTGGATTTGGCATATTTGTGCTCGGGTTCATCGGCTCTTTGTTTTCGGGTAAGGAGATCAAAGAGGCAGTCATACGAATGCTGGATTTTATTTAAATAAAAACAGTTGGATAAAGGATCGTTATAATATGGAAAACAACAAAAATAACAAACAAGCGCCTAACAACATGCAATATATGCCGATCGGGATGTGCATCGGCATCGGGGTCGGCATGGCGTTCGGTGCCGCTTTGGGAAATATCGCTATCGGTATGTGTATCGGGTTAAGCATCGGGGTGTGTATCGGCACTTTGATCGATTCTAAGAATAATAAAAAGCCCGATGATGCGAACGATAAGCCGGATGAAAAGGAAGAATAACCGAATATATTTCAGATTATAAGAGGTTCGAGAATGAAGATCCTTGAGATAACCGAAAACAAAAAGAAATACCTTGATCTTTTGCTCTTGGCCGATGAACAAGAAGATATGATCGACCGTTATCTTGAAAAAGGAAAAATGTATGTACTCGACGATAACGGGATTCAATGCGAGTGCGTTGTGACCGATGAGGGAAACGGTGTCTTGGAGATCAAGAACATCGCAACCGCCCCCGCATCGCAAGGCAGAGGGTATGCAAAAGCCTTGATCGATTTTCTGGTGAAAGAATACGGCGGTCGGTATTCGGTCTTGCAGGTGGGAACGGGGGATAGCCCCGCAACCGTTCCGTTTTATGAAAAATGCGGCTTCGTTCGCTCGCACGTCGTGCCGAATTTCTTTACCGATCATTATGACCACCCGATATACGACGGCGGCGTGCGGCTTTCGGATATGGTCTATTTGCAAAGACCGCTTTAAATTTTTCAGGAAGAGAAGGGGATGACTCCCAAAAGGGTCAACTTTTACGATAAACGCAAAATTCGCCTTGACAAGGGGGGCGTAGTTTGCTATAATAAAGCCATCAATGAAAGCGAGGTTCTTTTATGAAAAGCTGTACGATTCGCCTTTCCACGATTCAGGACGTGCGTGATTTCGTCAATATCGTAAGTGCCGCCGCCACCGATGTGGATCTTTCCTCGGGCCGCTACGTGGTTGACGCTAAGTCGATCATGGGTATCTTCAGCCTTGATCTGTTGAAGCCTATCACGCTGACCGCCGCGAAAGAAGACGCCGAGCTGTTTGAGAAGCTTGCGCGCTTTATGGTGGAAGGATAAAAAGAAAACCGATCCGAAAAGGATCGGTTTTCTTTTTTTGTTAAAAGCAGCGCTCGGCCTTTTCCTTGCGGCAACTTTCGATCTTTCCGCAACGGTAGCAAAGCTCGTTTTTAGAGAAACCTTTCTCTCTAACCTCAAGGATATTTTCGACCGTCGTTTTGGCGATACTGTCAAGCGCCTCCTCGGTAAGAAAGGCTTGATGAGACGTCAAAAGCACGTTGGGCATAGAGATGAGGCGGGCTAGGGTATCGTCCTCTAAGATATGCCCCGAAACGTCCTCGAAAAAGATATCGGATTCTTCTTCGTATACGTCAAGGCAAGCAGCGCCGATGATGCGTTGCTTGATGCCCGAAAGAAGCGTTTCCGAATCGATAAGCGCGCCGCGCGAGGTATTCACCAGCACGACGCCTTTTTTGAGAAGCGGCAGCGTACGGTCGTTAATGAGGTGCCGCGTTTCTTCCGTAAGCGGGCAATGAAAGGAGATCACGTCGCTCTCCTTCAAGAGCTGCTCTAACGGTACGTAGGTAAGCTTTTCATCGGGGAGAGGGTATTTATCGTAGCAAAGCACACGCATGTGAAAGCCTTGGCAAATGTCGATAAAGGCGCGCCCGATACGCCCCGTGCCGATGACCCCCACCGTTTTCCCCGAAAGCTCAAAGCCGGTAAGCCCCGCAAGACTGAAGTTGAAGTCGCGGGTGCGGTTGTAGGCCTTGTGGATACGGCGGATCGAGGTTAAAAGAAGCGCCATCGCATGCTCGGCCACCGCGCTCGGCGAATAGGCGGGCACGTGCACAACGTGTATTTTCCGAAAGGCGGCCGAAAGATCAACGTTGTTATAGCCGGCGCAACGAAGCGCGATAACGCGTACCCCCAGCGAATACAGCTTATCGATGACCTGTGCGTCCAGCGTATCGTTTACGAATACCGAGACCCCCTCGTAGCCTGCCGCCAGATCGACGGTGTCGGCCGTTAGGCGGGATTCAAAAAACTTGAAGCGGATGCCCGCCGCTTCTCCGTATTTCTCGAAGGAGGGCTTGTCGTAGGGCTTGGTGTCAAAAAATGCGATCTTCATATCGGGATCCTTTTCTTATTTTTGAAGCTCTTTGTAAAGAATACTTTTCGAAACGCCGCGATCCTTGGCGGCCGCCTTGATGGCGTCCATGCGGGCAAGACCGCCCCTTTCGTAATAGGCAACATGCTCTTCGGGCGGAAGGGCGCAAAGCGGATTTTCGGCCTCGGCGCAAACGCCCCCCTCAAGGATCAGCACGTATTCACCGCGCGGCTCTTTTTCTTCGTATAGGGCAACCGCCTCTTGAAGGGTCGTGCGGCAGATCTCCTCGTTCAGCTTGGTAAGCTCACGGCATAGGGCGATCGCGCGCCCTTTACCAAGGGCCTCTTCAAGATCCGAAAGCGTTCGGCGCAGCTTATGCGGCGCCTCGTAAAGGATCAGCGTGCAAGAAAGCTTTGAAAGGGCGTTAAGGCGCTCTCGCCGCTCGGCCTTATCGGTCGGTAAAAAGCCCTCGAAGAAAAAGTGCGAGGTTGAAAGACCCGAAAGCGCAAGGGCGGTTACGGCGGCGCAGCACCCGGGGACGCAGGTGATCGGAATCCTCCGCTCGGCGCAAAGCCTTACGAGATCCTCACCGGGATCGCTGATCGCGGGCATACCCGCATCGGTCAGAAGCGCGCAGCTTTCCCCCGCCAGAAGACGGGCGGCGATCTCTTCGCCGCTTTCGCGCTTGTTATGCTCGTGATAGGAAACGAGGGGCTTTTTGATCTCAAAATGCGAAAGGAGGCGCAAGCTGTTGCGCGTATCCTCGGCGGCGATAAAATCGACCCCCGAAAGCACCTTTAGGGCGCGGGCCGAAAGATCGTCGAGGTTTCCGATCGGGGTGGCGACCAGATAAAGCGTTCCTTCGTTTATTTTATTCTTCTCGCTCATAGGTTCTCCTTTTCGGGGAAAAGTATTCCTTCGTTATAAAGCCGAAGCATCGTTTGGCTTTCGGCGGTGTGGCTTTCATCGGTATAAAGCGCAAGCGGGCTCTCTTCCAAAAAACGGGAAGCGCCTCTTCCCAGCTCAACGAGAAATAAGGTGGGCGCGGCCCCTTTGTGCTTGGTAACGGGCAGTAGACGGAGAGGAAAAAGCTTTTGCTTTTCGGCCTCACCCAAAAGCTCTCGCTTTCGGCGGTAGGGATATACGCAAAAGAAGCGCCCGTCATCGGAAAGAAGCCGCCCTACCGCTAAAAAAAGCTCTGAAAGCGTCAAATTCTCCTCAAAACGGGAAAGATAAGAAAGGCGGCTTTTCGGGCTTTTCCCACTCCCAACCTTGTAATAAGGGGGATTGGAAAAGATGATCGGGTATCGTTTCGGGGGAGAAAAGCGGCGGACGTCTGCTTCAAACAGCGTGATTGCATCGGTAAGGCCGTTGTGAAGGAGATTCTCCGTAGCGACGGCGCAAAGCTCCTCTTGGATCTCTACCGCGTCAATATGCCGAAGCTTTTTTCGCAG
>JAZRFI010000153.1:0-7677 GCA_045661285.1 Eubacteriales bacterium
AAGGCTCGAGAGGTCACTTGTAGACTACAAGTTTGATAGGTCGTAGGTGTAAGCGCAGTAATGCGTTCAGCTGAACGATACTAATCGACCGATGGCTTGAACTGCTTTGCAGTTCGTCTCGATTTTGAGTCCGTTAACTCACCCATTTGTTCGGTTTTCAATGGCTGTTTGCCTTTTTTATTTCCCTTTTTTTGCCGCTTTTGCGGCTTTTTTTCTTTTTTGAGACGGCGGCTATCGGGGTAAAAGCCTTCGCTTTTTGTGGGGGGCGGCTCTATGCCTTGCGGAAAAGGGTTTTTCTTTCGTCATTATTATGAATTTTGCCGAAAAAAATTAAGCAAAACGATGAATTTTGTGCAAGGTGTAATCGCTTTTCGGTCTTTCTCTTGACAAGAAAGGGTCGGTTTAGTATAATTATTATGAAATACTATAAAGGAGATTCCTTATGAAAAAGAGAGTATTACTTCTTGCGACGATTCTTTTGGCGTTCGCATGCTTTGCTTTCTGCTCTTGCTCCATTCCCGGTCTTACCCCCGGTACGCAAGGCGGAAACCAGACTGCCGACATCAAATTTGAAAACGCAACCTTTACGTACGATGGAACGCAGAAGAGCCTTGTTGCTACAAATATGCCTCAGGGCACGGTCGTTACCTACACGGGAAATGAGCAGACCGATGCCGGCGTTTATACCGTAACCGCCACCTTTACGATGCCTGCCGGCTACGCCCCCGTTGCGCCGAAGACCGCCACGCTGACGATCGAGAAGGCTGCCTATGTGCTTGAGGGTGTCAGTCTTAACGACGCAAGCCGCCCTTACAACAAGTCGCATCAGCAGCTGACCACGGCTGACGTTGTGGGAACCATTCCCGAAGGTGTCACGGCCATCGTCACGGGTACGCCCCTTAAAGACGTTGGAACGAGCGAGTTTACACTTAGCTTCATCCTCAGCGATGAGCTGGCCAAGAACTACACGCTTACCATGACCGATACGGCGACCCTGACCGTAACCAAGGCCGACGTCGATATGAGCGGCGTCAGCTTTGCGGATAAGACGGTCAAGTATTCGGGCACCAGCAACAGCATTACCGTTACCGGTAAGCTTCCCGAGGGGGTCAGCGTTTCGTACGTAGACAATATGATGCAGGGCGTTGGCTCGATCGAAGCGTCTGCCGTATTTTCGCTTACCGGCAGCGCGGCCGCCAACTATAACGTACCCGAACCGATGACGGCTACGCTTACCGTTACCAAGGGCACGATCGACGTTTCCTCGATCAAGTTCGAAAACAAGATCGCCGTTTGCAACGGTCGCCCCATAACGCTTGAGGTCAGCGGCAACGTTTCGCTTGTCACCCTGGGTATCCAAGGCCTTCGTTACGAGAACAATGCCCTCACTGAGGCCGGTGAAATCACCGCAGAGGTCCACTTCGTCGTTAACACGGCGCTTTACGAGCAGCCCGCCCCGAAGACCGCGAAGCTGAAGGTCATTGATTGTACCGACGTTGCTTGGGATTATTCGAACGCTATCCTTTATGACGGCACCGAAAAGACGGTTCTTTTGAAGGGCCTTCCCGAGGGTGTTACCGCTGTTTACACCAACAACAAGAAGACCGAAGAGGGTATCTATACCGCGATGGCCACGCTGACCACCGAATTCGAAGGCAAGACCTTTACGCTTGCTTACTCGGTTCCCCAGCTGCAATGGCAGATCTCGGCTCATATTGCCGACATTTCCGGTCTTAGCTTCGAGGGCGCTACCGTCGTTTACAACGGTCTTGCCCAGAAGGTCCTCGTGAACGGTGATCTGCCCGAGGGTATCGCTTCGATCGAATACACCGTTAAACTGGGCGGTATGACCCACGTGCCCGGCATTGATGGAATCGTTAACGTTGGTACCTACGTGATCACCGCCAATTTCGTGATGGAAGAGGAGTACGCGCAGGTTCCCCCGATGACGGCTACCCTCACGATCACCCCCTACGTGATTGATATGAGCGAGGTCGTTTGGGATATCTCAATGGCCGATATCATCGGTGTTGCCGGTCGTACCTACACGGTTACCGTACTGAATCTGCCCGAACACGTGAAGGTTACCTACGAGGGTAACGTAATCGAATTCGGTTCGGAGGATATGGTTACCTTGGTTGCCAAGGCCACCTTTGAGGCAGACGAAAACTACGTGCTGTCCGAGGGCTTTGAGCTGCCCGACTTTGAGTGGAGCGTATCCAAGGATCCTTGGACTTATCCGATCAAATAAAAATACAAGCAAGAGCATCCGTTGCAAAACGGATGCTCTTTTTTGCGTAAGGGTGGCCGAAAATAAAAAAATTGACAAATCGGCAAAAATGGTGTATACTGTAGCGGTATGGTCGCGTATGCGACGGAAAGGATCGCTTATGGTTACTATCAAGGAAGTCAAGACAAAGCGCCAGCTTCGTGCCTTCGTCTTATATCCTCAAAAGTTATATAAGGATTGCAAACAGTTCGTCCCCTCGATGTACGGTGACGATATGGCGAACTGGAATCCCAAAAAGAATCCCGCTTTTTCCTACTGTGACGCCAAATGCTTTTTAGCCTACCGTGACGGCAAGATCGTTGGCCGTATCGGGGCTATTTACAGCCGCAAGGCGAACGAAAAATGGGGCCACCGCCGCATGCGCTTTACCCAGGTCGATTTTATCGACGATTACGAGGTATCGAAGGCGCTTTTTGATACGGTTGAGGCCTACGCCCACGAAAAAGACTGTGACGAGATCCACGGCCCGCTCGGCTTTTGCGATCTGGATCCCGAGGGGATGCTGGTCGAGGGCTTTGAGCATCGGAATATGTTCATTACCTATTATAACCATCCCTATTACCTTACGCACATGGAAAAGCTGGGGTACGTCAAGTCGATCGACTGGATGGAATATAAGGTCTATGCGCCCGACCCTGACAGCCGCCAGTGCGCGATGCTTTCGCGCGTTTCCAACCACGTCTTAAAGGCCAACCATTTGCAGGTCGCCAATATCAAGCGCCGCCGCCAGCTGCTTCCCTTTATCCCGAAGGTCTTTGAGCTTGTGAACGTTGCGTATTCGCATCTTTACGGCGTTGTTGACCTGAATGACGAGCAGATCAAGCGCTACGCCGGCAAGTTCTTGCCGCTTATCAACCCGAAATACGCTTGCTTTATTTCGGATAAAAACGGCAAGCTGGTCGCCTTCGGTATCAGCGCCCCCTCTATGGCCGACGCGTTGAAGAAAAGCGGCGGGCGTTTGTTCCCCTTTGGGTGGATCGGCGTTCTGCGCGCGCTGCATAAAAACAACGCCCTCGATATGTTCCTCATCGCGGTACACCCCGATCTGCAATCGATCGGCGTAAACGCCATTATTCTCGATCACGTGGCGAAAAACGCCTTTAAGGGCGGTATCCAATACGCCGAGACCGGCCCGCAGCTGGAAACCAACGCGAAGATCCTTTCGCAATGGAACATCTTTGAGAAAGAGCAGCATAAGCGCCGCCGTTGTTACATAAAAGAACTGGATAAATAAGAAAAAGCCGAGGCGATGCCTCGGCTTTTTTTGATCCGCAAGCCCTTATTTTGGGGGTTCGTTTTGATTTCGCATCGCCCGTAGGGCGTCAAGGGCGAGGTCAAGCCCCCCGACCTCGTCGATCAACCCGCATTCGACGGCGGCGCGCCCCTCAAGGACTGAGCCGATGTCGTTTGCCAAGATATCGGTGCGCAGCATCATATCGCGCAGAGCCCCTTCTTCAATATGCGAATGGTTGACGATAAAGCGAAGGATGCGGTTTTGCATCTTCTCTAAATAATCAAAGCTTTGATAGACCCCGAGGACGAGGCCGCTGGTGCGTACGGGGTGAATGGTCATCGTTGCGCTTTCCACGATAAAGCTTCGTTTGGCGGCGACGGCCAGCGGTACGCCGATCGAATGCCCCCCACCAAGCACCACCGAAACGGTGGGCTTTTTGAGCGAGGCGATGACCTCGGCGATCGCAAGCCCTGCCTCAACGTCCCCGCCAAGGGTATTGAGTAGGATCAGGATCCCGTCGATCCCGTCGCTTTCCTCTAAGGAAAAAAGAAGTGGGATCAGATGATCGTATTTTGTGGACTTTTGGTTACCGTCCAAAAGGTTGTGCCCCTCGATCTGGCCGATGATATTGATGCAAAAAAAGCGTTCTCGGGCGTTCTCCCCGATCGCGCTGCCGAAATCCTTAATCGTGTTTTGAAATTGTGCGTTCCCCTCGTTCACGGTGCGCTCCTTTTCCTGATTTTTTTCAATAGTTTTTCCGAAAATCTTGTTTTTAATCATTTACAAATCGATCTTTGTGTGATACAATAGAATAGGTAAATGCGGCTTTTGTCGTTTCTTTCGATTTTTTATGATAAAGGAGATATAGAAGATGAAGATTTTAGTTGAGACCTCGGCTCGCCACGTCCACTTGACGCAGGCTGATTGCGAAACGCTGTTCGGCGCCGGCCATCAGCTGACCAACAAGAAGGACCTCAGCCAGCCCGGTCAGTTCGCTTGCGAAGAAAAGGTAAAGATCGTTGGCGAAAAGGGTACTATCACGGCCAGCGTTCTCGGCCCGGTTCGCCCTGCCACGCAGGTTGAGATTTCGCTTACCGATGCCCGTACCGTTGGTGTAAAGGCCGCCATTCGTGAGAGTGGGGATATCGCGGGTACCGCCGGCATCAAGCTCGTCGGCCCTTGCGGCGAGGTTGAGCTTACCGAGGGTGTTATCGCCGCGAAGCGCCATATCCATATGACTCCCGCCGATGCCGCCGAGGCCGGTGTTTCGGATAAGGAGATCGTTTGCGTCCGCCTGGATACCGAGCGTCCCTTAACCTTTGACGGTGTCGTCGTTCGCGTTAGCGAGAAGTTCGCCGCCGCCATGCACATTGATACCGACGAATCGAACGCCGCTTGCGCCTTTGGCACGGTGTACGGTGAGATCGTAAAGTAAAATTTTCTTGCGACTTGCGGGCAAAGCCCGTTAGCCATATATCTATTGTTAATCTAAAAAAGGAGATAAACATAATGAGCAATGTAAGTGAAGCCCCTTACGCAATGAGCACCGAAGTGCAGCACATGTGCGTGGTTCAAAAGGGCCCCCATCACGGTCCCGCTCCCATTCCCGAGGAGGGCAAATGGATCGAGGCCAAGCAGATTACCGATATTTCCGCATACACCCACGGTGTGGGCTGGTGTGCCCCTCAGCAGGGTGCCTGCAAGCTCTCGCTGAACGTGAAGAACGGTATCATCGAGGAAGCCCTCGTTGAGACCATCGGCTGCTCGGGTATGACCCACTCGGCCGCCATGGCCGCCGAGATCCTTCCCGGCAAGACCCTTCTTGAAGCCCTCAACACCGACCTTGTTTGCGACGCGATCAACACCGCGATGCGCGAATTGTTCCTGCAGATCGTGTACGGCCGCAGCCAGTCCGCTTTCTCGGAGGGCGGTCTTGTTATCGGCGCCGGTATGGAGGACCTCGGTAAGGGTGAGCGTTCCATGGTCGGTACTATGTACGGCACCAAGGACAAGGGTGTGCGTTACCTCGAAATGACCGAGGGCTACTGCACGCGTATGGCTCTTGACGAGAACAATGAGGTAATCGGCTATGAGTTCGTTTCTCTTGGCAAGATGACCGACTTCATCAAGAAGGGCATGGAGCCCAACGAAGCCTACGAGAAGGCCAAGGGTACCTACGGCAGATTCCAGGATGCCGCCAAGTACATTGACCCCCGCAAAGAGTAAGAAGGAGGGAAACGAACATGGCAAAATTTGAAGGTTACGAAAGACGCGAGGCGAAGATCCTCGCTGCATTAAAGGAATACGGCATTTCTTCGATTGACGAGTGCCGTGATATCTGCGCCGCTAAGGGTATCGATCCTTATAAGATCGTTGAAGAGACCCAGCCTATCTGCTTTGAGAATGCGAAGTGGGCTTACACGGTTGGCGCCGCCATCGCTATCAAGAAGGGCTGCACCAAGGCTGCTGACGCCGCCGCCGCGATCGGTATCGGTCTGCAGGCGTTCTGCATCCCCGGCTCGGTTGCCGAAAACCGTAAGGTCGGTCTTGGCCACGGTAACCTCGGCAAGATGCTTCTCTCGGATGAGACCGATTGCTTCTGCTTCCTCGCCGGTCACGAGTCCTTTGCCGCCGCGGAGGGCGCCATTAAGATCGCGCTGAACGCCAACAAGGTTCGTAAGAACCCCCTGCGCGTTATCCTGAACGGTCTTGGCAAGGATGCCGCTTATATCATCTCCCGTATCAACGGCTTCACCTATGTTGAAACCAAGTTTGACCCCTACACCGAAGAGGTCGTCGTTCTCTCCGAGAAGGCGTTCTCGAACGGCCCTCGCGCCGACGTTAAGTGCTACGGCTCGGACAGTGTTCCCGAAGGCGTTGCCATCATGAGACTGGAGAACGTCGGTGTTTCGATCACCGGTAACTCCACCAACCCCACTCGCTTCCAGCACCCCGTTGCCGGCACCTACAAGAAGTGGTGCATCGAAAACGGTAAGAACTACTTCTCGGTTGCTTCGGGTGGCGGTACCGGCCGTACCCTGCACCCCGACAACATGGCCGCCGGCCCTGCCTCCTACGGTATGACCGATACGCTCGGCCGTATGCATTCCGACGCGCAGTTCGCGGGCTCCTCCTCGGTTCCCGCCCACGTCGAAATGATGGGTCTCATCGGCGCAGGTAACAACCCCATGGTCGGTATGACCGTTGCGGTTGCCGTTGCTGTCGAAGAGGCGAGCAAGTAAGAGAATTTACGGTCGCTTTTTGAAAAAAGCTCCGCAAAAACTTTCATAAAAAATCGGACACATCATTTGGGTAAACCCCAAAATGATGTGTCCGATTTGTTTTTATATAGATTTGTTTGTTAATTACATATGGTTATACCGTCAATGATGATATCAAAGTAGGGGGCCGAACGGAACTCGCTCTCGGCGAAGTAGGTGATACCGTTCGCGGTCTTGATGACATTGGTCTCGGGAACGTAATCGCCCGCATCGTCAACATCGGCAAGGTAAGCGGTCAGATGTCCTTCAGCATCCATCGTGATAGAGCCGGCCTTGGAGAATTCGGAGGAATCAGCCTTCGCATTTCTGACGGTGAACTTCGAGCAATCGAAGACCTTCAGGGTACCGTCGTTCAGCTTGGCCTTTACCTCGTCAAGCTTGGCCTGGGTGCCGGCGGCGGCAGCGTCGCCAAGAACCGAGATCTCGACCGATCCGGTCGCGAGGGTGCCGGTGTAGTCATCCATGATGTCCTCGCCATTGATGACGCAATCGAGCATGTACTCGAAGTAGGGGACCCAGTTGATCTTGGAAGCGATGATGAAGGTATTTTCCTTACCGGTGGTGCCGTTGTAAGCAACGTTGGGGATGCCGGCGTTCTCACAGGCAGTAGGGGCACCCATCGAGTCGGCGTGCTGCGAGATCAGCGTGCAGCCGGAAGCGATCAGAGCCTCGGCGGCAGTCTTTTCGCCGGTCTCATCGTACCAGGAGTTGGTGTAACAGACTTCCATCGTGGCATTGGGAACGATCGAACGGACGCCCAGGAAGAAGGAGGTGTAACCCGAAATAACCTCGGCATAGGGGTGAGCGGCAACGTAGCCGATCTTGGCTTCGGTGGCGGTGATGTCTTCGCCGTAGAGCTCAAGGAGCTTCAT
>JAZRFI010000154.1:0-4190 GCA_045661285.1 Eubacteriales bacterium
TTGGTGTTGTGCAATCGGCATCCTCATAGATGTGGTTGCAGTTGTCGTCTGTTTTCGAGCAGGAGCTGAAGAGCAAAACGCCCGTCAGCAATACCGCCGCAAACAGAAGTCCTGCGGTTACTTTCCGTAAATGTTTCATACCTTCCTCCCTAAAGATCGCGCCCCCTCTTTTTACATCAGAAGGGGACACAAAAAATTCCAAGGATTTACTATATTAAAGCACATTTTAAAATAAAAGTCAATACATATATTATTATACGCGTAAATCAGTGAACGGTCATAAAAAACGAGAAGCCCCTTTGCCCACGGTCTTATCCCTTTGCGGAAAGACCGACAAGCCAAAGCGATATACCAAAAAAGCAGAGCCGAGGCTCTGCTTTTTTGGTTGTAAAGTTTTGTTTTCGTTTTATTGGGATTTTCGTTTTTTCTTAGGCGGTAGGCTCTTCAGCGGAGGGCGTTTCCTCTACCGATGCGACCGCTTCCTTCTTTTTCCCAAGGATGGTGGGAAGCGACATGCCGGCCATTGAGAAGACCTCGTCAAGCGGGGGCACGCTCTTCATCATACCCGAGAGAAAGCCGGCGGTAGCGGTCTTTCCGTCGCTACCTGCGCCGTTATCCCAAACGGTGACCTTATCGATCTTGATGTTCGAGATGGCGTCAACCTGGATCTTCATCAGCTCTTCAAGCTTATCGGCGATCATCAAGCGAAGTGCTTCGTCGGCACCGCCGCCCGCGGCGCGAACCAGCTCTTCAAAGCCGCTGGCCTGCTTGGTCAGCATTTCCTTCAAGCCGTTTGCCTCGGCCTGCATTTTGGCAAAGATCGCGTCGGCTTCACCCTTGGCCTTGCGGCGGATCTGCTCGGCCTCGGCCTCGGCTTCCAGCTCAAGGCGGCGCTTTTCGATCTCGGCCTTAACGATAACGTCGGCTTCCAAAGACGCCATTTCCTTGGCCTTACGGGCTTCTTCGGCCGCTTTCTCGGCAGCGTAGGCTTCCTCTAACGCCTTCGCCTCCTGGATCTTTTCGGCGGCGATGGCGATCCTTTGCGCCTCGGCTTCCTTTTCGCGCAGCTGGGCGTTCGACAGGGCGATCTCACCCTTAGCGTCGTTTTCACCCTTTACGGCGACCGAGTTCGCTTGGGCAACGTTGATACGCTCATCCTTCTGGGCGTTGGCTTCGCCGATCGCACCGTCACGGTTCTTTTCGGCAACCGACTTCTTCGCATCGTTGATCGCCTTAGCGGCGGCCTCACGACCGAGAGCGGTGATGTAGCCCGATTCATCCGAGATATCGGTGACGTTTACGTTGATAAGCCGCAGCCCGTTCTTTTTCAGCTCGGTTCCTACGTTACGGCTGACCTCGTCAAGGAACTTATCGCGGTCGGTATTGATCTCTTCGATATCCATCGTGGCGATAACGAGACGCAGCTGGCCGAAGATGATATCCTTAGCAAGATCCTGGATCTCGGAGAGCTGAAGCCCCAAAAGCCGCTCGGCGGCGTTTTGCATGATGCCGGGCTCGGTCGAGATACCGACGGTGAAGCTCGACGGAACGTCGATACGGATGTTCTGGCGGGAAAGGGCGTTGCGAAGGTCGACCCCGATCGAAATGGGGGTCAGGTCAAGAAACTCAACCGATTGAATGACGGGTACGATAAAGCGGGCGCCACCGTGCATACAGGTCGCGCTGCGGGCAGAGCCGTCTTTGTTTTTGCCGACCTTACCGTAAATAACCATGATCTTATCCGAGGGGCACTTGCGATAGCGCGTGCAAGCCCAGAGAAGAATGGCCAAGGCGATAACGACGATGATGATGAGTGCGGTTAAAATGGGTCCCATGAATTTTCCTCCTTATATTGTAAAAATTGTATTTTTTATTTTTTGGCGACGACTAAGGTGTTTTCCCCCGAAACGCCGACGACCACGATCTCGGTTCCGTAGGCAAGGGGCTCCTTTTCATCGGTCACGGCGTCACGCTCAACGTACGCGCCCTGCAGCATTACATTCACCTTGCCGTGGCCGACCCGCTCAGCGGGGACGGTCAGATACACCGTGCCCGAGGAGCCAAGCGCGTTGCGGTTATGGGCGGTTCCGTCGGATTGCAGGCGGTAGACGCCGCACATCAAAAACGCGACGAGAACCATCATAACAAGCCCGAATCCGATCGAGATCAGCATCTGTGCCCACGGGGCAAGCGCGTTATTCGCAAGCGAAACGCCCATCCACCCGAACGACACGAAG
Source organism: Eubacteriales bacterium (assembly GCA_045661285.1). Taxonomy (GTDB): domain Bacteria; phylum Bacillota; class Clostridia; order Oscillospirales; family CAG-272; genus UBA1740. The sequence continues at coordinate 2,238 of JAZRFI010000154.1, forward strand.
AAGGCCATCACCGTACGAAGCGTAAGGATATGAAAGCCGCCAAGATCGACGTCGGAAGGCGAAAAATCGTCAAGATCGTCGGGAATATCGGGCAGCTCCCCGTCTGCCCCGTCGGGCAGATCCATGCCGCCGTCCGAAAGGCCGATCAGCGACAGGACGATCTGCACGAGTAAAACGATGGAGGAAGGAAGGGCAAAGCAAAGGCAGATCTGCCCAAAGAGCCCCAGCGCCTCAAACCATTGAATGAACATAAGATACCTCCTTTAATCAAAGCCGCGAAGCAGATGATCGATCCGCTTCTGCGCGGCTGAGCATAAATGCGCGTAGACCATAACCGAAAGCACCCTTTCGATCCGCTTTTTGTCGCCCGCATAGCGTTCGGGAAAGCCTTCCAGCTCGGCTTGCGCGGCGGCCTTCACCGCCTCTTGCGACGGATACCCCTCGCCGATCGCGCAAAGCAGGTTGGCGAACATGTTGTAAAGCGTGGGGTCGTCGATACGGTCGTCACCCTCATCCGAAAGCTTGCCGTTGATCGAGGACAAAAGCTCTACGATCTTATCGATCTGCATGCTTTGCCGCAAGAGATTGATGATCACCACCCGCGCGAACTGCCGTTCGGTATACTGGCGGTGCTGCGGTGGGGAAAGAAAGCCGCGCTTGACCCAGTTTTGGACCGTATGCGGTTCAAGCCCCGTCATATGCGAGATCTGCGAAAGCACGACCCCTCCGGCGGAAAAAATATGCGAGAATACGTGGCGCGCGCCGTCTTTTTCAAGGTGGGATACTTCAATCGTGGTCCCCGGTAAGGCCCCAAGCTTCATCGCCCTTCCTCCTTTTCGTCGTTCTTTGATCTCTTCGTTGTGTACTTTGATTATATCACACGGTCACGTGACTGTCAAGGGGTTTGTAAAAATTTTTGCCCCTTTCATACGGTATATGCAAAAAAGGCGCGCGGCGCGCCCCCGGAAAGCAAAAAGAAACGGGCGGCCAATGGCCGCCCCTACGAACGTTATTATACGATTTCCTCGCGCGTGCCGTCCTCGTGTATTAACACGACAACAAATGTGTTTGCATATTTACCGCCGTAGGCATGCTTTGCTTTTTTCATAATTCGAAGGATCGCATCCCATTCACTTTTGTAGCGTTCTTTTACCTTTTCAAAGCCAACAAGCTCAATATGCGAAGGATCGCCCAACATATCGGTCAAGCAATCCCATAAAGCATCGGTGTTCCCACCGTAATAATCGGGAAAATCCAAATCTTTCTTCAATGCTTCATGAATCTCGATGTAATGTGTTACTTCAGAAAAATCCACAACATATTTATCCATCTCTCTTCCTCACTTTATTATTTCGTAAAATGTTTGATAATGATCTTTCGTTACAAAAATCAACCCGTCACTTGAATACAAAATCCTTTTCAAATTTCTTTTTCCGTAAGTATAATCAAGATCGGCTTCATACCATCTTCTGTTTGGCGCATTCGGCAATTTCCTGTGATCGTTACTAAATTCATCCCCCCCTATCATTTGACCGGGAAGAACATCTGCCAAGTTTTGCTTTTTGCGGCAAAAGCCTTTCTCCCTCGCTTCTTCTTTCGTAACATAATAATCCGGCAACCTGCCCCGATACATCAACCAAGCATCGGCCCCGTCAAAGCCTTTATCGGTGGCTGTCCCCACTTGTTTTGTTCGCATTGGAACAATTTCGCATCGACAGAACAGATGCTCGGGAATTTTTAAACTTGAAGAAAAGGGATAGATCTTCCCATGCTTTTCTTCGCACGAAGTCGGAGGCCAAGCGGTCTTAGGAAGACAACATCATTTTTCACCACCTTGGCTCACAGAACGACATGGCTACGAACCGACTTCAATTTCGCATCGGCAAAACAAATGCACGGGAATTTTTAAACTTGAAGAAAAGGGATAGATCTTCCCATGCTTTTCTTCGCACG
>JAZRFI010000155.1:0-19193 GCA_045661285.1 Eubacteriales bacterium
ACCAGGTCGCATAGGTGGAGAACTTGTAGCCCTTGTGATAGTCAAACTTCTCGACGGCCTTGATGAGACCGAGGTTACCCTCCTGAATGAGGTCGAGCAGCTGCATGCCGCGGCCGACATAGCGCTTTGCGATGGAAACGACGAGACGAAGGTTGGCTTCCACCAGCTCGTCCTTTGCTTTTTTACTGCCCTGCTCGATAAGCTCGGCAAGCTCGATCTCCCTTTCGGCACTCAGACGCGGGATCTTACCGATCTCCTTAAAGTACATCTGTACGGGATCGTCGGTCGAATACCCCTCGTCCACCAAAAAGGTCTCGATCTTCTCGTGCTTTTCAAAATAATCGACGTCCTGCTCGATCTGCTGCAGCTGATCGTCGCTGGGATAGGCTTTGCCGATATCGTTGGCCTCCATGATCTTATAGGATTCGTCGATGCTGTAATCGAGATCCTCAAGGGTGCTCATAAGCCCCCCTTCGGAAAGGCGGATGTCGTCCTCACTCTGGTCGATCAGATCGCCAAGCGTGCTGTTTCTTTCATCAATGTTCATACTATACCTCTTCGTTTACTTCTTTTCGCGCATAGCGCGTATCATGGAATCAAGATCGGAAAGCGACGTGCTTTCCTTGGTGAAACGGTGCTCGGAAAGCGCGCGCCGTAAGGCTTCGACACTTTCACGGAAAACGGCGTCGCCGTTATCGGTAAGCTCCATACGGGAGATACGGATCTCGGTAATGCGCCCCACCTCTTCGTCGCTGAAGCGTTCGTTCATCGCGGCGTTATCTAAGGTCGGTCCCTGACAAAAATCTCGCAGATACGCAAAGACCTTTTTTCCAAAGGCGGTAAAGAAATCGTCTTCGGTCAAGGAAAGCGGTTCGATAAAGGCAGCCTTTCGGTGATCGGGATAGGAAAGCATCAGGGAAAGAACGCTGTTTTCGCAATTGGAAACGTGCGGGTTCTTGATGCGATCGGGATTGATCCGATCCCCGTATCCCGCCGCCGCTTGGCGAAGCGTATCGGTTTGCGCGCGGCTTTTTTCGCGATTGTTGCGCGCGATCTTCCTCGCTACGTCGTTTTTGATATTGGCGGAATCAAGCCCCAGACGCCTTGCGACCTCTGTAATGTATATTTCTCTTTCTGCCGAAGAATAAACCTCGGAAATTATAGAAACAAGCTCGGCACAAGCGGCTATTTTTTCCTGTGGAACCTGCAAATTGTGCTTGGAAAGCACCTTGCTAAGGTTGAATTCGAACTTGGTCTGACTTCCCTTTATCAGCTGACGGAAGGCATCAACGCCAAACTTCCCGATATATTCATCGGGGTCCTTGGCCCCCTCCATTCGAAGAACCGAAACCGTAAGCCCGACCTGCTCTAAAAGTGAAATGGCGCGGGCGGTAGCCCTCTGCCCCGCTTCGTCGCTATCGTAGGAAAGAATAACGCGTTTCGTATAATGGCTGATAAGCCTTGCTTGCTCGGGTGTGATGGCAGTACCGAGCGTGGCGGCGGCGTTTGTCACTCCCGCAGCATGCATCGCGATGGTATCCATGTACCCCTCGCAAAGAATCAGCTCTTCCGCGCAGCTTTGACGCGCGAAATTCAGCGCATACAAATTCTTGCTTTTCTTATATACCGGCGTATCCGAGGAGTTTTTATATTTTTGCGGGGAGGCGTTCGGGGAAAGAATACGCCCGCCAAAGGCGATCACGTTCCCCGCTACGTCAATAATGGGAAACATCACGCGGTCACGGAAGGATTGATACAGCCCCCGATCGCCCTTCCCCAGTAAAAAGGCGGCGATCAGCTCGTCCTCCCGATAACCGAGCTTAAAGAAATGCTCGGCAAACCCACGCGGATCGTATGGCGCAAAGCCAAGGCCAAAATGCTTAACGACGGACATAGAAAGCCCGCGCTTTTCGAGAAGATAGCGCCGCGCCTCGTCGGCCGCCGGGGTGTTATCGAACAAATGGGTGTGAAAATAACGCGCGGCCTCTTTATTCAGCTCTAACATCCGATTGCGGTCGAAGCGAGGGCCGCTTTGCTCTTTATCTTCTTTTCGGACAAAGGGGATCCCCGCCCGCTTAGCCAGCGTTTCAACGGCGTCCTCAAAGTCCATATTCTCCATCTTCTTCAAGAAGGTAATGGCATCTCCTCCTGCCCCGCAGCCAAAGCAATAAAAGCTGTTGTCCTTGGGGTAAACGACGAAGGAAGGCGTCTTTTCACTGTGAAACGGGCAAAGCCCCTTGGTAAGCGAGCCCGCCCTTTTCAGAGAAACATACGGGGAAATGACCGATTCGATATCGGTGCGGGATAAAACCTCGTCTACCAACGTTTTTTCGATCATACGTCTCCCCCTCGCCAAGGCTTCGGGATAAAGAGCCTTTGATAGGTTTCGATCGCGTAACGGTCGGTCATTCCCGCAATGAAATCACACACGCAACGGGCTTTTCCGTCGCGCTCTATATTCCCATAGTAAAGGCGCGGCATCTCTTCGGGCCGATCCAGATAATAATCGTAAAGGCGGCAAAGCAGATCCTGGGCCTTCCCGTCCTCGGCCTTAGCGACCGAATTGGTGTAAATATTGGCGTACATGTAATCACGAAGACGCATAAAGGCTTCTTCAATATCGGGAGTCATCGCGATCGCCCCTTTATCGGTACTGGCGGTTATGACCGAGGAAACCAACGTGTTGATATGCGCCGAATGGCTCTCGCCGAGAATTTTCGTAATATCGGAAGGAATATCCGAAAGCGAAAGAATTCCCGCTCTCATCGCATCGTCGATATCGTGGTTTACGTACGCGATACGGTCGGCAAACTTAACGATAACCCCTTCAAGCGTAGAGGCCATATGCTTTCCCGTATGGTTCACGATGCCGTCACGCACCTCGGCTGTAAGATTTAGCCCCTTGCCGTCGTTCTCCAAAAAATCGACTACACGCAGGCTTTGCGCGTAATGGGTAAAATCACTCGAAAAGCATTTTTGCATCGCCATTTCTCCGGCGTGCCCAAAGGGTGTATGGCCAAGATCATGCCCAAGCGCTACGGCTTCGGTCAGATCCTCGTTAAGGCAAAGCGCGCGCGCGATGATTCGCGCGATCTGCGAAACCTCAAGCGTATGAGTCATACGGGTTCTGTAATGCTCTTCGGCAGGGGCAAAAAAGACCTGCGTCTTATGCATCAGCCGACGGAAGGATTTGGAATGAAGAATACGGTCGCGGTCGCGCTGAAATTCGGTTCTGAAATCGCTCGGCTCGCAAGGATGAAGGCGCCCGCGCGTATTCTCGGTCAAAAAGGCGTTTTTCGAAAAATATTCTCTTTCACGCTCCAAAAACAGCTCTCGCAAGGTTTTCATCCGTATTCCTCCCTATTTTTCTTTACAGCAATAAAATACGCTCAAATTTATAAATTTACTTTATTTTTTTATGTTTTTTTCAAAAAAGACTCAATTTCGACATTTCGGTAGGCCTCGCCAAGCGATCGATGTATAATACGGCCCGCAGAAGCCTCTCTCAAAAGGGCGTGGATCCGATCGACCGAGGCGCTTGCAACCGCATAAGAAAGCGTAACCTTGTCGGTAAAATCGACTGCATCGATCGTAACACCGTTATCGGCAAGAAGCTTCTCAAATTTCCCGTAATCGCCGTATTCACACGAAAAGGAGAAAAGCGAGAGAAGCTGTTTTTGTACGGTTCCCGCGTCAAGGATCGCGCGTTGCGCGGTTTCGGTATACGCACGAACGAGCCCGCCGGTTCCCAAAAGGATTCCCCCAAAATAGCGCGTGACCGTAACAAGGCAATTCTCATATTCGTTTTTCGAAAGAATATCGAGGATCGGAACGCCCGCCGTACCCGATGGCTCTCGGTCGTCGCTATACCGAACACGGGCCCCTTCACGCAAACGGTACGCATACACCGTATGGCGCGCATCGGGGTATTCGCTTCGTACCGCTTTTATCGCGGATATCGCCTCTTCTTCGGTAGAGACCGGCATCGCCATACCTAAGAAAACCGAATGCTTTTCTTCGTATCGGCCATATCCGACCTTCCCAAACGTTATATAATTCATTTTTCTTTCTGCCCTAAAATAAATTTCGAATATTTAGACAAATTTCGACCATCTAAGCGCGCTTTTACCCGTATTCCGTCCTCTTCATACGCGGCTTCGCCCAGCAAAGTGCACTCACGAGAAAGAGAGGAAAAGCTACCCGCGAAGGCATATGGGAACAAAAGCTCAACCTCTTTTTTATCGGCATCAAGAAGCGCGCAAGCGGCCGAAAGAAGCGCGTTGAGCCCCCTTTTTTCCTTGGCTGAAACGAACACGCGTCCCGGGGCGCCGTTGTCTTTTTCTTCGTCAAAGGAAGCGGCACGATCGCATTTGTTATACACCGTAAGGGTGGGGATATCTCCCGCCCCAAGCTCGGAAAGAACCTGCTTGGTAACCTCCAGCTCTGCGGCCGATTCGGGATCTGAAACGTCAACCACCAAAAGCAAAAGGTCGGCGTACAACACCTCCTCCAGCGTAGAGCGGAAGGCGTTTACCAAATGGTGCGGCAAGCGGCGGATAAAACCGACGGTATCGGTTAACAGCACCTCTCTGCCGTCTTCAAGCGTCAAGCGCCGCGTGGTCGTATCAAGCGTAGCGAAAAGCTTGTCCTCGGCCAAAACGCCCGCATCGGTCAACGCGTTTAAAAGGGTCGATTTCCCGGCGTTCGTATAGCCGACGATCGAAAGGCGAGGGATCCCGCTTTTATCGCGCGCGCTACGCATAACGTCGCGAGTCCTCGAAAACTCTCTGATCTGCTCGGTAAGGGCGCTTTCACGGCGTTTTAAGTAACGCCGATCGGTTTCAAGCTTGGATTCTCCGGGTCCTCGGGTGCCGATGCGCCCCTCTTGACGGGAAAGGGCTTCCCCCTTTCCGTTAAGCCGCGGCGCCGAATATTTCAGCTGCGCCAGCTCTACCTGAAGCTTTCCCTCGCCGCTTTTGGCGTGCAAGGCAAAAATATCGAGGATCAGCATCGTACGGTCAATCACGTCAACCGAAAGCTCGTTTTCCAGATTTCTTATCTGCGAGGGCGAAAGCTCGTCGTTAAATACAACAAGCTCTGCCTCTTCTCTTTCAACAAGCTCGGCAAGCTCACGGATTTTTCCGCTTCCGAGATAGGTGCGGGGATCGGGCGTATCCTTGATCTGGATCATTTGCGCCACTTTGGTTCCCCCGGCGGTATAAAGAAGCCGCGCAAGCTCCCCCATCTCCACTTCCACCGTCGGAAGAAGCGCGTTATCGGGGCAAAGCCCTGCAAGGATCGCCCTTTGCTCTCTTTTTTCTTTCATCGAATTCTCCAAAAGATAAAAAAGGCGGGTGGGCATTTGCCCACCGCGCCGTTTTTATTATTTTTCAAAAGCCGCCATGCGTTTTTTGAATTTGTCAACACGTCCGCCGGCATCGACGAATTTCTGTTTGCCGGTGAAGAAGGGATGGCAGTTCGAGCAAATATCAACTGTCATATCGCCCTTTACGGAACGGGAGACGACGGAATTTCCGCAAGCGCAGCGGATGGTAGCGGTTTTGTAATCGGGATGGATTTCGGGTTTCATTTTTATTACACCTCTTTGAGTATTCATAATTCTAAATTATTATATCACACACTTTTTTATATTTCAAGAGGTTTTTGAAAAAAAATCATATTTTTTCCGCCATACTGACACGAAGCCTCTCCATGATCTTTTTTTCGAGGCGTGAAATATAGGATTGCGAGATGCCCAGCATATCGGCTACCTCCTTTTGCGTCCTTTCCCGTCCGCCGCAAAGACCGAAGCGCAGCTCAATGATCTCGCGCTCGCGCGGCTCTAACGCCGCGACCGATTGGCGAACCATCCTTCTCTCCTCAACTTCCTCAATTCGACGGCAGACCACGTCCGCATCGCTGCCCAAAATATCCGAAAGCAAAAGCTCGTTTCCGTCAAAATCGACGTTCAGGGGCTCGTCGATCGAAATTTCCCGTTTCTGAGCGCTGGTCTTTCGTATATGCATCAAGATCTCGTTCTCAATACAGCGAGAGGCGTAGGTCGCCAGTTTGATATTCTTTTCGGGCTGGAAGGTGTTTGCCGCCTTCATAAGCCCCACGGTGCCGATCGAAATAAGATCCTCGATATTGATGCCCGTGCTTTCAAATTTTTTGGCGATATACACGACAAGGCGCAAATTTCTTTCTACCAGTACCTTTTTTAAGGATTCGTCCTCCCGCATTCTTTCGATCAGCTCTGCCTCCTCCTCACGCGAAAGAGGGGTCGGTAAAACCGTAGCGCCGTTTATGTAATAGATCTTCCCCCACGAGCGAGGCAAAAAGAGCTTTTTAAAAAAAGAGGCGATTTTTCCCAAGATCCTTTGAAAAAACAAAATGATAGTACGCATAATTACCTCCATTATAATAGTAATACCGAAGGAACGATCGCTGAAAAGCCATTGAAATTCCCATTGCGCTTCGGCGCGACAACGAGCAAAGCGTCGGTCGCGTAGCTTTCTTTTTCTCCGATCAACTCGATCTTATCGGGCATATATCCAACGAGAAGCTGGTTTCCCGAAAGCGATTCGGCGGGTACGATGCGAATACGCCGTCGGCTTTCCCCCGCAAGCTTCTCGGGGTCAAAACCGCCCGAGCGCGCAAGAGAAAGAACGTCTTTTGGTAAAACGCCCTCGACCGACTTTGCATTCACCACGATCGCCGCGCGCCCCGAAAGCGGATCTCTTAAGGTATTTCCGCTATCGACAAGCCCCGTTAGCGTAACCTTTTTTCGCCCCGAAAAAACCGCTACCCCAACCGTTTTTGCGCTTTTATCAACCGAGAGAAAACGTTCGGCGATCGCGATGATCGAAACCGACAGAAGCACCGCCGCAAAAAAGAAGAAGGCCTTGGCATCCCCGCCGCTTAGCAGCTGATAAAGATCGGGCTTATCGGTAAAAAAACGGGCAAGCAGCTGATAGAGCGCCGTCAGCATACCGCCAAAAAGCAGGGATATCCCGTAAAAGAGCGCGCAAAGGCAGATAAATCTTCTTTTCGGCATCCTTTCGCGGTACGCGACGTAGCACAAAAGAACCGAAGCCGCCATACCGATCACAACCGTCAACGTATGGTTCCCCGAAAGAACCGAGGCGGCCGTGCCGTATATCCCCCCTAAAACAGCGGAAAAGAGCAACGCCCCCCTCTTTCTTCTTACGTGCATCAGCTTTCCGGCAAACCACAGTGAAATAAAGTCCATTGCGAAATTGATAAGAAACAACGTATCAACGTATACGACCTGCATTTTCCCCATCCTTTCTATACGTACAGTATATGAAATAAGAAGGAAGAAATATGTCAAAGCAAGACGGTGGATAAAAAGAAAAAGCCGCCAAAAGGCTACTTCTCATAAGGATGATACCCCCGACAGATTCAAGTCTGTCTGGAAATTTCTTGCGCGCGAAACAAAATCTTTTGATGGAATTTGCAAACACTAAGGAATGAAAAACAGCCGCACCCGAAAGTGCGGCTGAACGTTACGTTTTAAAAGTTCAAATGATTCCATAATCAATCAAAATTTGCACAAAAGCATCAGATGCAGTCCAAGTAGGGCTGGAGCCCGATAAGGCAGAACAGAAATACCATTGATTTTCAATACACTTCAGATTCAACTCCATTTTAATACGCGGGTGATTTTTTGAATACAATTGAATGCAAACACCATCTTGCAACCTTATGTTCACATATTTTGAAAGATCACTTGCTATATCGGAAAATACGATTTCGGCATCTGTGCCGACTATTATGAAACTATCAGATGTATAGTCATATGTTTCACAAAAAAACACATCATCACAGGCGGTTTCATAAATAAACAAAGGGGCCTCTTTCGTATACGAATAAAACATTTTTTTGTATCCAAAGCGAGCTCCGTTCCAACTAAGTAAAACATCCCCTTCATTGATATTCCAACTATCGTTTGTAACAGTAAAAAGATTCCACATATCGATATAATACATTTTATCTTGATAGTATATACCTTCAAGACCGTCTTCTCTTTTTACATCCTCGATGACATTGTGCCAACTTTCATCGAGCTCCAACACCTGTTTGAGCCCGCAAGACATAAGATTGGACATAAGAAGAAATAAACATATCAATAGAAGTATTTTTTTATGCATAAAACCTCCGTTAAATTCTTGTTTACCGTTCTGTTTTATCGCAGTTTCGCATTTGTATTACAAATGCGCAGGGCAAATCCCATACCCCTAAAGTGGCACGTACCCAAGGCTCGCTCCGGGAGGGAGCTATAGCCGTAGGTGACCGAGGGAGAGCGCGTTAGTATGAAGTTAATCTAAACTCAAAGTCACACAGGCTCCTTTCGTCACGCTTTGCGTGCCACCTTCCTCCCGGAGGAAGGCTTTTTGTCAGATCCATTATAACACAAATCGGCAGAGAAAACAATATCTCTGCCGATTTGTAAATATCCTTATGAGAACCATCGTAAAAGACGGCTTTTTCTTTTTGTTCTTATTGCATAAGCGAGGTAAGCGTTTCAGCAGCAAAATCGAGCCCGTTGCAAGGAAGCGCCTCGGCCTCTCCCTTATCGCAAAGGGCGGCGACCGTAGGATCGAAGGGCAGCTTCGCCAAAACCGAAAGCCCGTTTTTCTCGGCAACCTCGTCAATATGGCTCTTACCAAACAGATAGTGCACCTCGTTACAGTCGGGGCAACGGAAATAACTGAAGTTCTCAAGCAGACCCAGCACCTTGATATCCATCATCTTCGCCATGGTGATCGCTTTCTGAACGATCAGGGAAACCAGCTCCTGAGGGCTCGTAACGATCACGATACCGTCAACCGGAATGCTTTGGAAAACCGTCAAGGGCACGTCACCGGTTCCCGGAGGCATATCGATAAACAGAAAATCAAGGTCGCCCCAGGCAACGTCGGTGTAGAACTGGGTGATAACGCCCGCAATGACGGGGCCGCGCCAGACGACCGGCTTTTCTTCTTCGGCCACTAAAAGGTTGACCGACATGACCTTGATACCGCCCACGGTTGAAGCGGGAAGCATGCTTCCTTCTTCGTTCCCCTCCACGATACCGGTATGAAGCCCGAAGGCCTTCGGGATCGAGGGGCCGGTGGCATCCGCGTCAAGAATACCGACGCGGTACCCCTTTCTCGCCATGCTGACGGCGAGCTGCGAGGTGACCGAGGATTTCCCAACGCCACCCTTACCGCTGACGATACCTATGATCTTTTTGATATGGCTTCCCGCGTTAGGTGCCGCGAGAAGCGAGGCCTTATCGGCCGATGCGCATTTGTTTTTGCACGTACTGCAATCGTGACTGCAACTTCCGGACATTTCTTACTCCTTTACATACATACGATTCGAAGCTTTCCGTCCCGGTCCAAGCTGATATCGGCTTGCGTGACGGATTCTTCATGGTGTGAAATAATTTCCTCTGCCAAGGCATCCTCGACGTGGGTCTCAAGATAGCGACGCATATTGCGCGCGCCGAACTTTTCGGAATAGGATTCCTTAGCGATGAAAGAAAGCGCCTCGTCGCTATAAGAAAGACGGATCCCGCGCGAAGCAAGCGTATCCTGAAGCTCATCCATCATCAGCCGCGCGATCTTCTCAAAATCATCAAGCGACAACGATCTGAAGGTGATGATTTCATCGATGCGGTTGATGAATTCGGGGCGCAGGAAGGCGGAAAGCGCCCGCTCTGTCTTTTCCTTCCCCATTTTTTCACTCGATTCGGCAAAGCCCGAGATCGCCGCCCCCTTTTCGGAGCCTGCGTTGGTGGTCATGATGATCAGGGTGTTCTCAAAGTTGACCACACGCCCCGCGGCATCGGTCAGCTTTCCGTCATCAAGCACCTGCAAAAGAATGTTGAGAACGTCGGCGTGCGCCTTTTCGATCTCATCAAACAGAATGACAGAATAAGGGCGACGGCGGATCTTTTCGGTCAGCTGCCCCGCTTCGTCAAACCCGATATAGCCGGGAGGGGAGCCGATGATCTTAGAGACCGAATGTTTTTCCATGTATTCGGACATATCAAGACGAATGAGCGTATCCGGCTGTTGAAAGAGCTCTTTGGCCAAAACCTTCACAAGCTCTGTCTTTCCAACCCCCGTGGGGCCCGCGAAAATAAAGGATATGGGGGCACGACGCACCGAAACGCCCGCGCGCTTACGCTTGATAGCGCGGCATACGGCGTCCACAGCCTCGCCTTGCCCGATGATGCGGTGCGAAATACGCCCCTTTAATTCATCCAAACGGCGGAATTCGTTCGTATTGATCGAGGTGGCGGGGATCCCCGTCCAGATCTCGATAACGGACGCCAGATTATCTACGGTCACAAAAAGCGATTCACACTTCTCCACCAAGGGCTCCAGCGCCTCTCGCGCCTTCAGCTCGCGTACCGTAAGATCGGCGATCGCTTTGTATTTTCCCTCATTTTCTTCGGCCTTTTCGGAATCGGGCTTCGCTTGCAAGGCGATCTTTTGCTCGGTGATCTCGGCAAGCTCCTTTTCAAGGCGGCGCTTTTCGCTGATCTCGGGTGAATCCAGAGAAAGGCGGGCAGACGCCTCGTCTAAGAGGTCGATCGCCTTATCGGGTAAAAAGCGGTCGCTGATATACCGCTCGGAAAGCTCGGCGGCGGCGCGCACGGTCCCATCGGGGATCTTTACGCCGTGGAAGCCCTCGTAATAGCCCTTTACGTTAAGAAGCATGGTTGCGGTTTCTTCAACCGAGGGCTCGTTTACCATAACCGGCTGGAAGCGTCTTTCAAGGGCACTGTCTTTCTCGATATATTTACGGTATTCCTTTAAGGTCGTTGCACCGATCACGCGGATCTCACCGCGCGAAAGCGCGGGCTTTAAGATATTGGCGGCGTTCATACTGCCGTCGCTATCCCCCGCCCCAACGATGTTATGCACCTCATCGATCACGAGAATGATATTTCCCGCCGCCTTAACCTCGGAGATAAGGCCGAGGATACGCGATTCAAACTGGCCGCGGAACTGCGTACCCGCCAAAATCGCCGTCAGATCCACGAGATAGATCTCGGTATCCCTTAAACGGAAGGGCACCTGCCCCGAAGCGATCCGAAGCGCAAGCGCCTCTGCGATCGCGGTCTTACCGACGCCGGGCTCCCCGATAAGGCAAGGGTTATTCTTCTGGCGGCGGGAAAGGGTCTGGATCACACGCTCCAGCTCACGGTCACGCCCCACGATCTTATCAAGATTCCCCTTGGCCGCTTCTTCGGTAAGGTTTTTACAGTAGGTAGTTAAAAATTTGCGGTTGTTTTCCGTTTTTTTCTTTTCCTTCGCGCCCTTTTTTTCGTCGTTACCCGCTTTTTGGGCGTTTTTATCCGACATCATCGGAAAGCCGAAGCGCTGAAAGAATTTCGGCAGATCAATGGCAGGGGCGCCACCGTCCTCACCCGAATCCTCCCCCACCCCTTCGGGGGCAATATCGGTGATCGCGGTCTCAAGATCCTCTGACATACGGTCAAGATCCTCCTCCGAAACACCGAGTCGCGAAAGCATATCGTTCACGGGGCGGATCCCCAGCTTTCGGGCGCAATTCAAGCAATACCCCTCGTTTACGGTGCGATCCTTTTCCATTCGGGTGATAAAGACCACCGCAATACGGCGGTTGCAATTGGTACACATTTGCATAGCAGTTTTCTGTTTGCTCCTTTAATTCCCACTGAAGAAATATTCAAGCGGGTGGAAATTGTAAATACGGGTCGTTAAAATAGTATCCTCGATCATAAGACTGTCGGACGCCAGCATCATGAGCAGCTGTACGAACACCCACGAGAAAAAGAGGGCAAGGATCGTAGCAAAAAGCACGCCGAGAATACGGTTAAGCGTCGAAATGATCGGAATATGCTCGATAATCACACTGACGAGCGAGCCACACACGCGCAGACCGATATAGACAAGGACCACGGTCACGGCGTATCCGATGATGATCGAAAGCAGCTGCGAGATCGAATTGCTGACCGCAAGGGTGAACATATCGACCGCCTCTTGCCCCGACTTTACGGCCGAATCGGCAAGCGCCTCTAAATTCAACCCAAAGACGTCGGCAACCGATTTTACGCTATCGGGCACAGCTTCCAACAGCCCGTCTGCCCCAACGACCTCACCACCGATCGCATCGGTGACCGCCTTATGCACACTTTTACTGATATACGGAAAAACGAATTTATCCTTTATGCCGACCGAAATGGGTTGGAAGAACGCGAGCGTTATAATAAGCGACAGCAAGCCGTGGAAGGTCTGCAAAACGCCGCGCACCAGCCCCTTTTTCCATCCGTACACCAACGAAGCCAAAATAAACAATGCCAATAATATATCAATAGCGATACCCATAGCGAATCTCCTTTAATTAATATAAGACCTAAAATATTATACAACAGCGATATACGGCTGTCAATCCCAAATCCTTATTGAAGAATGACGTTTTTCGCCCCCAAAAGACGGCAAAGTGACGAAAGAAGCGCTTCATCGGGAAAAACCGACTTATCGGTAGCGGTCACGTAGCGCCCACTTTGGCTATCGTAAAGCACCAAGGGCGTCTTTCCCCGATAACGCTCGCATAAGCGCAAGGCTTGTCGGCAGGTATCCGAGGAAAGCGAATCTACACGCAAAAAGAGACGCTTCTCTTTATTCGCCGCCCCCTCTTGCTTATCGGCTTCCTTTTTGGGCGCTTGTGAATCCGAAAGAAGGCTTACGGCCGATTGCAAAAGGATCTCGGGCTTTTCCCCCTCCTTGGCGGAAATCTTCCCCGTCACGGCGACGGCATTCTCCTTTTGAAGCAGCGCCCCCACCTCGGAAAGCAGCTTCGGAAAAACGATAGCGGTAATCTCGCCGTATCGGTCCTCTAAGGTGATAAAGGCCATATTCTGGCCGTTGCGTGCCGTTTTATTGGTACGGCGGTTGATGATCCCCCCTACCGTAACGCGATCCCCGTTCTTGAATTGCTCGTTTCCCTCTTCGTCCTCGGCAAAGGCCTCTAAGACCTCAGAGATCCCGATACAACCAAGCTCTTCCATATTTTTTCGGTAGTCTTCGATCATATGCCCCGAAAAATACATACCCGAGCTTTCCTTTTCAAGGGTCAAAAGCTCGCGTATGCCGTATTCGGGCAGATCGGGATACTGATAGTGATAGGAAACCGAATTGTCTTCGTCTCCCATAGAGAAAATATCCAGCTGCCCGCTGACGTTGGCGCGCGCCTTATCGGCAAGCTCGTCCATCATTCGCTCGTACGAAGCTAAAAGCCGGGAGCGAAAAACGCCAAGTCGGTCAAAGGCACCGCATTTAATGAGACTTTCCACCTGACGGCGATTAAGCTCCTTGCCGCTCATACGTTCAAGGAAGTCCTCAAAGTCGGTAAAGGGACGCCTTTCCCTTTCGGCAAGAAGTGCGCTGATAAAGGGCCTTCCCACGTTAAGGATCGCCAAAAGACCGAATCGGATATGCTCTCCGCTGACCGAAAAGGTCATCGTGCTTTCATTGATATCGGGCGGCAAGACCTTGATGCCGTAGCGGGCGCATTCCCCGATATACTCGGCGATCTTGGTCTGATCTCCCAACACCGAGGTAAGCAGGGCGGCCATATACTCCTTCGGATAATGCACCTTCAAGTAAGCGGTGCGGAAGGAAAGCATCGCGTACGCCGCCGCATGGCTTTTGTTAAAGGCGTATTCGGCAAAGCTTTGCATCTCGGAAAAGATCCCGTCGGCAACGCGGGGGTCGATCCCGTTCCGTTTCGCCCCCTCGATAAAGCCCGCCTTCTCGGCCTCCATAACGTCTGCCTTCTTTTTGGACATAGCGCGGCGTACAAGATCGGCGCGCGCGAAAGAATAGCCCGCAAGGCGGCGGAATATCTGCATAACCTGCTCTTGATACACGATACAGCCGTAGGTGTCACCGAGGATCTCGCGAAGCTCGGGGGTTGCGTAGGTGACCGCCTCGCGCCCCTCGCGGCAAGCGAGGTAATGCGGGATCGAAGCCATCGGCCCCGGGCGATACAGCGCGATTACAGCCGTAATATCGTAGATCGAGCGGGGGCGCATCTGGGTAAGCACACGGCGCATGCCCGCCTTTTCCAGCTGAAAAACGCCGTTTGTTTGCCCCTGCGATAAAAGCGCATAGGTCTTTTCATCGTCTATTGGGGCATTGGCAAGCGAAAATTCGGGATGCTTCTTCCGTACGCTTGCCTCGGCATCGGCAAGAATGGTAAGGTAGCGAAGCCCCAAAAGGTCGAATTTAACCAACCCGAGGGCGGCCACCGTATCCATATCGTATTGGGTAACGATCACGTCCCCGTTGGTGGCAAGGGGTACGTAGGCCGAGATCGGCTCATCGGTGATCACGATCCCCGCGGCGTGGGTAGAGGCGTGCCTCGGCATCCCTTCCAACGCCATAGCCGTATCAAGCAGCTTTTTGACCGTGGGAGAGGACTCGTATTTTTCGGAAAGCTCTTTGCCCTGCAAAGCGTCTTTAATGGTGATCGAAAGCGCGTGCGGAATAAGCCGCGCCACGGCATCGACCTCCCCGTAAGGAAGCCCCATCGCGCGCCCGACGTCACGCACCGCCGCACGGGCTGCAAGCGTCCCGAAGGTTACGATCTGCGCGACGTGGTCGTCACCGTAACGCCGACGCACGTAGGCGATCACCTCGTCACGGCGCATATAGCAAAGGTCTGTATCGAAATCGGGCATCGTAATGCGCTCGGGGTTCAAAAAGCGCTCGAAAAGAAGATCGAAGCGGAAGGGGTCGATGTCGGTTATCCCAACACAGTAAGCGACCATGCTTCCTGCCCCGCTTCCGCGCCCGGGTCCCACGGGAATGCCTTCGGCTTTTGCGTAAGCGATAAAATCCCGAACGATCAGATAATAGCCGTTGAAGCCCATGTTATCAATGACCGAAAGCTCATACTCGATGCGTTCAAGATATTCTTTTTCGGTCCCGAAGGAAAAATCCACTTGACCGCGACGGTGCCGCTCGTAAAGCCCTTCCTTCGCGTATTTATGAAGCAGATCGCGGTAGGAAAGGCCGCCCTCGGTCGGATAGGTCGGCAGGTGTATTTCACCGAAGGTAAAGCGAAAATTACATTTATCCGCGATGCGCGCCGAATTTTCAAGGGCATCGGGATACGACGCAAAGAGCGCTGCCATTTCCGCGGTCGATTTATAATAAAACTCGTCGGTCTCAAAGCCGATCGGCCGCCCGTCGGTGATCACGTTGTTGGTCTGAATACAAAGAAGTGTCGCCTGGATCTCGGCGTCGCTTCTTTTGATATAATGCACGTCGTTGGTCGCGACGAGCGGGATCCCCGTTTTCTTGGAAAGCTCTAAAAGCGCGCGGCAAACGGTAAGCTCATCGGTTAATCGGTGGTTTTGGATCTCAAGATAAAAGTCATCACCGAAAAGGCGCTTCAAGAAAAGCGCGTGCGCCTCGGCCGCTTGCATATCGCCAAGCAGGATCATACGTGGGATATACCCGGCAAGGCACCCCGAAAGGGCTACAAGCCCCTCGTGATGCTTTTCAAGCAATTCAAGATCGATACGCGGCTTCGCGTAGAAGCCGTCGATAAAAGAAGAGGATACCATCGTGATCAGATTTTTATATCCGATCTCGTTTTTACAAAGCAAAACGAGGTGATATCCCGAGGAATCGGCCTTCCCCTCCTTTTGCAAGCGCGAGCGGGCCGATACGTAGACCTCACAGCCGATGATCGGCTTAATTCCTTCTTTTTCGCAAGCGCGAAAGAAGGAAACGGCCCCGTACATAACGCCGTGATCGGTGATCGCTACGGCATCGTTCCCCGCGGCCTTGGCGGCAAGAGGGATATCCTCAATGCGGCAAGCGCCGTCAAGCAGACTGTATTCGCTGTGTAAATGCAGATGAACGAAGCGCGACACCTTATCCCTCCCCCTCGCCGTCCTCGCCCAAAAGCAAAACGGCCGATTTTATGATTTTATTCAATCGGTGCGAAAGCCCCGATTTCGAAACAGGCGGCGTCATCTTTCCCCCTAAAACCGATAAGGGCATATCGGGGTTTTCGGCGCGAAGCCTGGCGGTTTCCTGTAATTCCTCAGGCAGAAGCGAAAGCTTCCCCTCCGCTTCAAGCAAGCGGTACAAATGCAAAAAACGCATCGAAGCCTCGATCGACCGCGCGATATTGCGGGTCTCGCAGTTGGCCCGACGGTTGGCATCGTTGCGGTATTCGGCTTCAATGGTATTATTGATCAAAGAAAAGGTAATATTCTCCGCCCCGATCGCGGCGAAAAAATCACCGACGGTGGCGGCCGTTTTATAATAAAGAATCTCTTCTTCTCGGCGCTTGGTATACTTCGGCTCACCCGCCGCTTCGGTAAGAAGCGGAAAGAGCTTGTCCCGCCGCGCGCCGACAGAAAATTCCAAGCGGCAAAGCTTTTTATAATCCGACATACGCCCCGCGGCAAGAAAGATCCCCCGCAGAAAATGGGTATGGCAAAGTGAGCAAGGGCGCCCCGAAAGCGGGACCCCCGAAAAATCGCTCTCCAAAAATTCTTTTACCCCTTTTCCCGCGAAAGAAAGCTTTACGTGCCCCTTCCCGATCCCGTACGAGGCGGCGTGGGGTGCCTTCCCGAAAAGAATGCGGATCTGCCGTTCGGCAAAGGAAGAGACCGCCCCCAAAGGCAAACCGAGAGAGATAGAGCCGTCCTCTGAAACCGTGCCGCGCGCGGCAAGCATGCCGTAAAGCATAGACGTGCGGCAGCAGGCTTTTTTGATCTCTTTTTCGGCAAGCGACTCTTTTAAGTCGTAGGAATAAGACATGTTATTCTCCCCAATCTTCGATTTCCTCGCAAAGGGTAACGCCAAAGGCTTCAAAAACCCTCTCTTTTACAAGGGCGATAAGCGCCCGAACCTCGGTAGCCGTAGCACCCCCGAGATTTACGATAAAGCCCGCGTGCTTATCGGATACGGCGGCGTTTCCGAGGCGAAAGCCCTTCAAGCCCGCCCCTTCAACGTAAGCGCCCGCATAGCCTTGCGACGGGCGTAAAAAGGTACTCCCCGCGCTTTTTTGATGCAAGGGCTGCTTCTCTTTCCTTTTTTGGGCGATCGCATCAAGATCGGCTTTTATTTCGGCAGAATCTCTCGGTATTCCCTTAAGGGTAGCCGAAAGAATAAGTTCTCCGCTTTTTTGAAAGCGGCTTTTGCGGTAGGCAAACTCACATTCATCGGCAGAAAGGGTAAAAACGCACCGCTCGGCAGGTGAATAGCAACGAACCGACTCAACGAATGAAGCAACCGTATGCGAAAAGGCGCCGGCGTTCATATAAAGGGCGCCCCCAAGCGTTGCGGGGATCCCAAAAAGCGATTCAAAGCCCCCGATCTCGCTTTCGCCCGCCCTCTTTATCAGTTGGCTGAGCAAAATACCCGCCCCTGCCGTTACAAAGAGCTCTTTGCAATGAATGTAAGATAAGCCTCGCGTTGAAAGAACGGCACACTCGATACCCTCGTCTGGTATCAAAAGGTTACTGCCGTTTCCCAGAAAGCGAAAGGGATATCCACGGTCCGAAAGAAAGGATAGCACCGAAAGAAAACTGCTTTCGCTTTCGGGAACGAGGTATACCTCGCAAGGACCGCCGATACCAAAGGTGGTCAAGGCCGCCATCGGCTGCTTCGGCAAAATAAGACAATCGTTAATTTTATACTTCTTGCAATACGAAAGAAGTGCGTGATACAATCAATCCTCTTTATAAACGCTTCTCTCGGTATAAAGCTCACGGGCGGCCGCTCTCTGGGCCTCGGTGACCTCGATACCGCCGAGAATGCGGGATAGCTCGTTGATCCTTCCTTCTTCATCAAGCGGGGTGACCGAGGTTTCGGCGCGCCCGTCTCTCTCTTCCTTGGCGATCAGGTAATGCGTATCTGCAAGCGAGGCGATCTGGGCCGAGTGGGTCACACACAAAACCTGAACGCCGCGTGCGGATCGCAAAAGAGAAATACCGATCTTTCGGGCGGTCTTTCCCGAAACGCCCGAATCGATCTCGTCGTAAATAACCGTACCGACGCCGTCTTTATCGGCAATAACCGATTTGATAGCCAGCATGATACGGGCAAGCTCACCGCCCGAGGCGATGGAGGAAAGCGGCAAAAGCGGCTCGCCGGGATTAGCGGCCAGTAAAAATTCGACCTCATCAAAGCCGTCACGCCTTAATATGGGATTGCCGTCCTCGTATGCGGTCTTCGCCGATACCTCAAAACGAACCTTCGGCATATCGAGGAAGGAAAGCACCGAAAGCACCCCGTCTTGCAAGCGGGCGGATGCCGCCAAGCGGCGATCGTGCAATTCCTTTGCCAGCCCTTCACATTCTATGCGAAGCGCTTCCTCACGCGCCTTGTATTCGGAAAGCGTGCCGTCGGCATCATCAAGAGCCCCTAAGCGCTCTTTTGCCTTTTGACAAAACGCAAGGATATCCGAAACCGTGTTTCCGTACTTGCGGCGAAGCCTTTCAATGGCGTCAAGCCGCCCCTCGATCGCGTTAAGCCGCCGCGTACCGTCCTCTTCCCCGTCGTAAAAGGCGTAGATTCGTTCGGCCGCGTCCTCAATGCTTGCGTGACATTCTTCCAACCGATCGGCAATCTCATCCGCCTCGGGGATCACGTCCGCAAGCGTACGGACCGAGGCAACCGAGCGTTCAAGAATATAAAGCGCGTTTGCCTTTTCACCGCCCTTTAAGGCGCGGTAGGCGAAGCTTGCCTGTTTATTGATCCTTTCGGAATTTTTAAGGCGAAGCTTCAATTCGCGAAGCTTCTCCTCTTCTCCCTCTTTTAAGGCGTAGGACTCGATATCCGTGACCTGATACCGAAGCATTTCGATCTCACGAAGCCGCTCGCCTTCGCTTTCCGAGATCGAACGAATGAGCTTGCGAAGCTCACAAAGCTCGCGGTATTTTTCGCCGTACGCCTCCAAATAGGAAGCGCTTTCGGCAAAACGGTCAAGGATCGAAAGATGATTTTCCCGCTCGGTAAGGGTATGTGTTTCGTTCTGCCCGTGAATGTTTACGAGCAAGCGCCCGGCCGCCTTAAGAAGCGAAAGCGTTACGGGGCGACAGTTGGCCTTTGCCGAGGAACGGCCCTCTTTATTGATGGTTCTTTCCAGCAAAAGCTCGTTGT
>JAZRFI010000156.1:0-2892 GCA_045661285.1 Eubacteriales bacterium
TTTTCCTTCAAAACGGCGCGTTGCCCCGCCCCAAAGCGGTGCTGCTCGTTGGTTACCGTAAGGGCAAGATCGGCAAATTCGATAAAGTCGGCAAGGAGAGCGTGCGTGCCGATCACGATATCGGAGCGGTCGTTCCCTTCCGACAGTAAAGAGGCGCGGATGCGCTCCTTTTCTTTTTTCGGGGTGGCCCCGATCAAAAGCTCGCAACGGATCGAAAGCTTTTCAAAAAGCGGCCAAAGATCCTTGTAGTGCTGGCGCGCCAAAATTTCGGTGGGCGCCATTAAGGCGGCTTGATGGCCGTTTAGTACGGCGATGTACATGGCAAGGGCAGCGCAAACCGTTTTACCGCATCCGACGTCGCCTACCAAAATGCGCGCCATCGGGGCGCCGCTGTCCCCTTTCATATCGGCCGCTATCTGCCGTACCGCTTCCTTTTGCGAATCGGTCAGCGTGTAAGGCAGAAGCGAAAGAAACGGGGAGACGTTTTGATAAGGGCAGCGAAGCGCGCCAAGCGCGCCGCGGCGTTGCTTGGAAAGCGCGATGCCGAGCGAAAAGGCAAACAGCTCGTCAAATACGATGCGCCGAAGGGCGGCCGAGAGGGCGGCTTGTCCTTCGGGAAAATGCAGGGTATAAAGGGCGGTTGAAAGCGTTGGAAGCGCGTTGCGCCGGCGTATCCCTTCGGGTAAGGGATCATCTATGTGCGCAAGAACCGAAAGGGCCGATTCGACTGCCTTTAAAACGATCTTTCGGGAAAGCCCCTCGGTAAGGGGATAGACCGATACGAGATCGGGAAGCGCTTCGCCCTCCTTTATCGGCTCGTAGGCGGGGTTGATCAACTGAAAGGATCGCTTAGCGGGGGTAAGACGCCCCCAAAAACGGTATTCCTCCCCCACCTCAAAGATCTTGTCGCAATAAGCCTGATTGAAGAAAACGATCTCGATACGGCCGCTTTCGTCAAAGGCGTAGAATTTCGTTAAGGTCTTGCCGCGCTTGATCGATACGCTTTTCGGGGCGGTCGCTACGGTCAAGATAAAGGCAGCGGGCCCCTCGGTCGGCATATCTCCCAACAGACGGATATCCCCGCGGTTTTCATAGGAGCGGGGCAAAAGATATAAAAGGTCACGGGCGGTATAAACGCCCATGCGGGCAAAGGCCTCGGCACGGTTTTTTCCGATTCCCGCAAGCATACTGACGGGGCTGTTCGGTGTCAAGCGCTCCATACCCTTTCCCCTTTCTTTTTAACGGTCTACCTATATTTTACAACAAACGGCGCCGCAAAACAATAGGGAAGGCGCTTTTTTTGCAAAAGTGGCGAAGAAATATTGGGGTTATATGTTTACAAAAGAGAATTTATCTGTTATAATAATATATAATCTTTTTGAAAGGAGATAGCTATGAGAAAGAATGACCGCAGAATCGCCACCAAGCTCGATCTTGCCGTGTGTGTGATTCTTGCCTGTCTTATGCTCGTCGTTTATATATTGCTTCGCCTTCTTTTGCCGAAGACCGACGTGCTGTTTACGGCGCTTGCCGGGATCCTTTTGTACGTAGCGCTTCTTTCCGGCTGGATCGTTATTCGGCTTCGGCGCGTGGGGATCACCGAGGGGATCATGCTTCCCACTTCCTTTGACGAAATGATAAAGATTGCCGAAAAAATGGCTCACGCTGTTCTCGTTTGTGACGAAAACGGGCGCGCCGTTTTCTGTAACGATGCTTTTCTTTCGCTGTCGGGTCTTGAAACCATCGCGGGCGGTACGCCGCTTTCCGAGATCTGCGAGATCACCTCTTTTGAGGAAGGGGGGGCAGAGGCACGGTTTGAGGATCGTGTTGCCGTCGTACAGCGGATCCCTCTTTCGCGTGAGGGGCGGCGCTACACCCTATTAAGCTTTTACGAGGAAACCGCGCAACGAAAGGCCGAAAGCAAATACGTCGAAGAGAGAACCGTCGTTGCCTATGCTATTATCGATAACCTGGAGGAAATCCTTCAGTTCGTACAAGAGGATTACGCCAAAACCTCCGCAGAGGTAGAAGAGCGGCTTCGGAACTGGATCGCCTCGATCGGCGGCCTTTTCCGCGCGTACGATCGTAATAAATATCTGATGCTCTTCGATAACGTACACTTAGAGGAGTGCTTGGATAACCGTTTCGAAATTTTAGACGAGATACGAAGCATCCGCGTTGGAGACGGTATGCCGATCACGGTATCGATGGGCGTTTCCCGCTTGCCCGATACCACGCTTGCCGAGCGAGAGAGGGCCGCGCAGTTTGCCCTTGACCTTGCCTTGCAGCGTGGGGGAGACCAGGTCGTTTTCCGTGACGAAAGCGGCGTTGCTTTCTTCGGCGGTAAGACCAAGACCGGCTTCCGCCGCGTGAATATCAAGGCGCGCGTCGTGGCCAGAGAGCTTCTTTCGCTGATCGGTCGCGCCGATAACGTTCTTATCATGGGGCACCGTTACGGTGACTTTGATTCCTTCGCCGCTACGATCGGCTTGGCAAGACTGGTTCTTAACCAAGGGGTAAGGGCGAATATCGTCGTTAACCGAGATGATGAAAACCTTGAATCCTGCTTTGAAAAGATCGCGGGGCTTTCCGAATACCGCGGCCTGTTCGTTGACGGGTCTATGGGGCTTGAGCTGGCGGGGCCCGGTACGCTGCTTATCGTAGCAGACGTAAACAACCCCGGCTACGTCGAATGTCCCGAGCTGATGGAGAGGGCCTTTACCATCGCGGTCATCGACCATCATATCAAGACCGTTGCGCTTAATTCCGCGGTTAAGCTTGAATATATCGATCCCTCGGCCTCCGCGGCCCCCGAGCTGATCTCCGAGATCAGCGAGCAAAGTGCGGGTGCCCGCATCCTCCGCCCCGAGGAAGCAGAGCTTTTGCTATCGG
>JAZRFI010000157.1:0-9303 GCA_045661285.1 Eubacteriales bacterium
CGCTTTCCTTACTGCGCGAGCGTACCTGCCGCCCTTGGTGAAAGGCGATCGCGCAGAAATTGCAGGCGCCGAAGCAGCCGCGGTTGTGAACGATTGAAAACTTCACCTCGCTCATCGCGGGCACACCGCCAAGAGGGAGATAATCGGGGTGAAAATCACGCGCGAAGGGGAGGGCGTATACCTCGTCCAGCTCCTCTCTCTCCAAGGGGGGCATCGGCGGGGTTTGAACCAGCATTTTATCCCCGTAATATTCAAGGATCGCCTTTCCGTCCACTTGATCCATGGCGCGATACTGGGTCGCAAAGGCGCGGGCGTAGGCAAGCTTATCGCTCTTTAAGAGGTCGTAATCGGCGGTTTCCACGGTAGGGAAGGGGAGCTCCTCTCCCTTTTTGCAAAGATATACGCAGCCCGGTACGTCGCGGATCTTTTTGATCGGCACGCCGCGCTTCATAAGCTCGGCAAGGCGCAGAAGGATCTTTTCCCCCATGCCGTAAGTCAGCATATCGGCGCGGCTGTCAACGAGGATGCTGCGCCGTACGCAATCGTCCCAATAATCGTAGTGCGCAAAGCGGCGAAGCGAGGCTTCAAGCCCCCCGGTGATGATCGGGATATCGCCATAGGCCTCTCGGATACGGTTGCAATAAACGATCAGCGCGCGGTCGGGGCGCTTGCCCATCTCGCCGCCCGCCGTATAATAATCGTAGCTGCGGCGCTTGCGGGAGACTGTGTAGTGCGCCACCATCGAATCAATGTTGCCCGAGGTAACGAGAAAGCCGAGCCTTGGGCGCCCGAAGCGAAGAAAATCGGCAGTCGATCGGTAATCGGGCTGAGAAAGGATCGCCACCCGAAAGCCGGCCTTCTCTAAGATGCGCGAGATGATCGCAACGCCAAAGGAGGGGTGATCGCAATAAGCGTCCCCCGTTACGTAAACGAAGTCGGGGGCATCCCAGCCCCGCGCCTCCATATCGGCCCTTGTGATCGGTAAAAATTTGCTTCGGTCCATGTTTCTTCCTATTCTTCGCGGGGGCGCCGAGGCGCCCATTCGGTAAGAGCGACCTGCATAGGCAGGCCGCTCTTTTTTATTGGTTCGTCTTTTTCTTTTTTACGTAACGTACGAGGGAAACGGCGGCAAGGGCAAGGGGCGGGATCGCGAAAATCGAAAGCCCGACGAGAACCCATCCCAAAAGATCGGCCAGCGTGAATACGCGCAGAAAAAGGGGTCCGCATTCGATCACGCGCGTATCGACACCGTCCGTCAGGGTGATGCGCACGGTATATTCCCCTTCGTCCGAAAGCTGGGCTTTCGTTAAGGAAAGCTTTGTGCCCGTGACGGTGGGAAGAAGCTCGCCGTCCTTGTACCATTCGTAGCGGACCGTGGGGATATCGGCAATGGCTTCGGTCGAAAAATCAAGGTACAAGACCGTCGCGGTATCGACGATCGGGGTGGCGTTCCGCGTGCGAAGCTCATAGCTTACCGCTTCAAAAGGGTCGGCTTCCTCGGCGGCTTTTACCGCTAAGGGGGAAAGAAGAGGAAGCAGGAACAAAAGGCATATAAATAAGGAAGCGAGCTTTTTCAGCATAAAGAGTCTCCTTCTTTTCGTAAAGTCTTTCTTTATTATACTTGGTTTTGCTCGGTTTGTCAATCACCGCGTGAAAAAGCTTGTTTTTTATCAAATTGTGAACGATTTACAGATTGAATGTGAACGATTTGGGTATTCTGCCCATAGAAAACCAAGAAAAAAAGAGGTATAATAGAAAAAGCAAAATTTAGTAAGGAGAAGAAATATGTCGTCTTTATTGAAAAAATGCACAGAATTTACCAAGCCCGCCGAGATCCGCGCTTTGGGCTTATATCCGTATTTTCACGAATTACAGTCCCGTCAGGACGCCGAGGTCATTATGGAGGGCGGTCGGCGCATCATGCTGGGCTCGAACAACTATCTGGGGCTTACCGTCAACGAAGAGGTCATGGGGGCCGCCGAGGAAGCGGTCAAGCGCCTTGGCACCGGCTGCTCGGGCTCGCGCTTTTTAAACGGTACGCTTTCGATGCACATTGAGCTGGAAAAGGAGATCGCCGAGTTTGTCGGCAAAGAGACCGCCATGCTCTTTCCCACCGGCTTTACCTCGAACCTTGGCATCATCAGCTCGATCTGCGCCCCCGGCGATTATATTCTTTGTGACCGTGAGAACCACGCCAGCATCTACGACGGCTGCCGCCTTTCGGGCGCCCGTACCTTGGTCTACCGTCATTCCAACATTGATATGCTTGAAAGCCGCTTGCAATCGGTTCCCGAGGGGGCGGGCAAGCTGATCGTGACCGACGGTGTCTTTTCGATGAGCGGGGATATCGCCCGTCTTCCCGAGATCGTTGAGCTTGCCAAGAAATACGACGCCTCGATCTTGGTTGACGACGCGCACGGCCTTGGCGTTATCGGCAACGGCGGCCGCGGCACGGCCGATTATTTCGGGCTTACCGACGAGGTCGATATGATCATGGGTACCTTCTCGAAGTCGCTGGCCAGCCTTGGCGGCTTTATGGCCTCGTCCATGCTGATTACCGACTTTATGCGCCACACCAGCCGTCCCTTCATCTTCGCGGCCTCGACCCCGCCCGCCGCCTGCGCCACCGCGCTTACCTCGCTTCGCGTGATCAAAAAGCACCCCGAGCTGGTTTCGCGCTTAGGGGAGCTTGCGCATTACTTAAAATCGAAATTAAAGGCCGAGGGCGTCCGTCTGACCGACTCGCCCACGCCGATCATCCCGCTTCATACCCGCGATATGCTTACGACGTTGCGCGTTGCCAAAACGCTGTTTGAGCGCGGCGTGTACGTCAACCCCGTCCTGCCCCCCGCCACCTCGCCCGACGATTGCTTGCTTCGCGTCAGCCTAATGGCCTCGCACACCGAAAAGCTGCTTGACGAGGCGGCCGCTATCATCGTTAAGACCCTTGGCGAAGAGGGGCTTTTGGAAGAAAATGAAGGATAAGCGGGTCGTATTCGTAACCGGCGCTTCCTTCGGTATTGGCGCCGCCGCTTGCAAGGCGTTCGTAAAAGAGGGGTATCGGGTATACGGCCTTAGCCGCCGCGGGACCGCCCCTTCGGGCGTTACGCCGTTTTCTTGCGACGTCTGCGACCCACTCGCCGTTCAAAAGGCGGTCGACGAGGTTCTTTTGCGCGAGGGGCGAATCGATTGTGCCCTGCTTTCGGCCGGCTGCGGGATCTCGGGTGCGGTTGAATTTATCAGGCCCGACGATGCCGAGCGGCAGATGACCGTGAATTTTTCGGGGGTAGACAATTCGCTTCGCGCCCTGACGCCCGCTTTGCGGCAAAGCCGTGGGCGCGTGCTGGTCATCAGCTCGGTGGCGGCGGTCTTTCCCATCCCCTTTCAAGCGCATTACGCCGCGGGGAAGGCAGCCTTAAACAGCTTTGTGCGTGCCTACGGCATCGAGGTCGCGCCCTTTGGGATCTCGGCGGGCTGCTTGATGCTTGGCGACTGTGCCACGGGCTTTACCGACGCGCGGCAGAAAAGTCTTGTGGGAAACGAGCTGTACGGCGGCCGTATCGAGGGGGGCGTGCGTTCGATGGAAAGAAGCGAGCGGCGCGGGACAAAGCCCGAGCGGATCGCCAAAAAGATCCTTCGCCTTATGGGAAGAAAGCGCTTGCCGACCCTTTGTACGGCGGGGCTTGATTATAAGCTTTTGGTCTTTCTTTCAAGGATCTTACCCATACGGCTGCAAAATTTCATTCTTTCCAAGCTTTACGGATAACGAAAAAGCAAGAGGATTTTTCAAAAACCTCTTGCTTTTTTTCAAAATGGGCGTATAATAAGAGCAGAATAAACACAGGGGAGCTTGTTGTGGCAGGCTGAGAGGAAGTAATCGAACTTCGACCCTATAACCTGATGCGGATAATGCCGCCGTAGGAAGTCATAGTTAGGGATTTTTTACAGGGGGCATCCATTGGGTGCCCCCTGTGTTTTTATCCTTTGAGAAAGGAGGGAAGCGTCCACTTAGTGTGGCGGACAGCGGGGGGAGCGCCTCGCCGTCCCGTATAGCAGCGATGGGAAGCCGTGTTCCGGCGTGAGAGGATGCCAGATAGCATCGACCGAACTTCCGTTAGGTATCCCTTGATGCCTTTCACCCTTGGAAGCGTTGCTGCTTGCGGCCGTTTCCCGACTTACTTAAAGGAGAAATAAAATGAAAAAAACAAACACGAAAAAAATCGCGATCGCGGGCGTTTTTTGCGCCCTTGCCGTGGTGGGAAGCCTCTTTTCCTTCCCGGTTTTCGGAAGCAAATGCTCGCCCGTACAGCATATGGTCAATATCCTTTGCGCGGTGCTTCTTGGCCCCGGCTATGGGGTAAGCGCGGCCTTCGCGGCCGCCCTGCTTCGCAATCTCTTGGGGCTTGGGAGCCTCTTGGCCTTTCCCGGCAGTGTGTTCGGTGCCATTTTGTGTGGTTTTGTTTACAAAAAGACCAAAAATATTATGCTTACACTTGTTGGAGAGGTGTTCGGTACGGCGATCCTCGGCGGCCTTTGCGCGTATCCCATCGCAATTTTATTTATGGGGCAAAGCGCGGCGTCACTTGCTTTTTACGTCTACGTCGTTCCGTTTCTTATCTCGACGGCCGCGGGCGCTATCCTTTCCGCTGTGTTGCTTTACAGCCTTGAAAAGGCCAAGCTTTTGCGCAAAATGCAGGAAACGCTTATCCGTTAAGTCATAACCACCAGCCGTGCTGGGGGCTTGCATAAGTCCCCTTGGGGCATTCTGCACGCAGCGCTTATAGGTTCGACGAACAATCCGCCACTTGCGATAGCCGCCCTACCGCCACAGATGTGGCAACGATCTTTAAGCCTCCCTTGTGTAAAGGGAGGTGGCACGGCTTGTCGTGACGGAGGGATTGTATTTTCACTGGTTTTCACGGGTACAACCCCTCAGTCAGCTTTGCTGACAGCTCCCCTTACACAGGGGAGCCTATCGCCGCGGCAGGAACTGTACAAAGCCAATGCTTTTTGGAACCAATAGCACTGCTGATGGTTTTCGGGATACAAAAAAGAAAAGGCAGGCCGAAAAATTCGGTCTGCCTTTTTCCAAAGCTCTTCAAAAGAGCTTCTTCGGTGTGTCGGTAAGCCCCGCAAGATAATCAAGCGAAAGGTTATAGTATTTTGCCAAGGTCACGAAATGATGCATCGGCATCTCCCGCTTTCCGCTTTCGTAAAGCTGATACTGCTGCCGTGTGATCCCCAAAACCGAGGCGATATCCTCTTGCTTTTTATCTGTGTCCTCTCGCGTGTCTTTCAGCCTACGATAAGCATACATATTGGCATCTCCCATATCAAAATTATGAAATAATTATAGCACCGCATTCAAAAAGATGCTTGACAAACATTCAAACGAATGCTACAATGGCAATATGCATCTGTTTGAATGCCAATTTTGGAGGAGAAATATATTATGAAAGAAACGCTTGAAAGACTGTGGAGTGAATATTTGGAGGAGGAATGCGCGGCGCTTGATACCGAAGAAGAAAGAGAGCTTTCAAAAAAAGCGGTACAAACGCATGAAGAAGCAAACGAATTGTTGACCGAAGAGCAGAAAGACGCTGTGGAGAAATACGTGGATGTGTTATGTGAAGTTCAAAGTTTTTTTGCCAAAAAGGCGTTCTTTAAGGGGTGCGAATTTTCGGTTTCTTTTCTCTTCGAGGTAGGATTTTCCGGGAAAAGATAAGCCTACTTGCATTTTTTTCCTTTTCGTGCTACAATAGAAAAAAACAAACAAAGGAGTAGGGCCGTGAGCGCAGTAATCGGAATTGATATCGGGGGTAGCACCACCAAGATCGTCGGCTTTGAAAAAAACGGGGAGGAAAGGCATCTTTTGTCCCCCCTCTTCGTATCGGCGGATGACCCCGTGACCTCGATGTACGGCGCGTTCGGGAAATTCCTTTCCGAAAACAGCCTTTCGCTTTCGGGGATCGAAAAGGTTTTGATGACCGGGGTCGGCTCTACCTTCTTTCAAAAATCGGTGTACGATCTGCCGTGTGAGATCGTGCAGGAATTCCGCAGCATCGGGCTTGGCGGCTTGTATCTTTCGGGGCTTCCCCGCGCGATCGTGGTTTCGCTCGGTACGGGTACGGCGGTGGTCTATGCCGAAAACGGAAAGGAAATGGAGTATCTCGGCGGTACGGGTGTCGGCGGCGGCACGCTCTTGGGGCTGGCGCGGCAGATGCTTCGCATCGATAACATCAAGCATCTTTTGCAGCTGGCCGAGGGGGGCGACCTTTCGAAGATCGACCTGCGCATCAGCGATATGAGCCGTAAGGATAGCCTTACCGCGATGCCGATGGAAATGACCGCCGCGAACTTCGGAAAGATGAGCGATATGGCCTCGCGCGAGGATATCGCCCTCGGGATCCTCAATATGGTGTACGAGACGATCGCGATGGTCGCGATGTTCGCCGCCCGCTCTAAGGGGGTTACCGACATCGTGCTGACCGGAAATATGGCGGTGACCGAGTATGCGAAAAGCTTCTTCCCCCGTCTTTCCAAGATGTTTAATCTCAATTTTATGATCCCCGAAATGGCGCAATTTGCCACCGCGATCGGTACGGCGCTTTGCGGCTGAAGAGAAGCCTATTATAATATTTTTTGAAAAATTTTCAAAAACCCTTGTATTTTCCCGAAGCTTCTGTTATAATATGGTATGATGTATAGGATAGGATGTAAGAGTGGGCGACGCCCACTCTTCCTTTTTGAAAAGGAGAAGCTATGAAAAAAGGCAATATTGCCGAGAACGTCGGCACCTTGCTTTCCTCTACGGTCACGGAGCTTGGCTATACGCTTTGGGACGTGGAATACCGTAAAGAGGGGGCGGATTACCATTTAGAGGTCACGATCGACAAAGAAGACGGCATCACGATCGAGGACTGTGAGCGGGTACACCGCGCCATCGACCCGGTTTTGGATGAGGCCGACCCCATTCCCGACGCGTATATCTTAGACGTTTCCTCTCCGGGTATCGAGCGGGTGCTTCGCACCGAAGCGCATCTATCTTACGCCGTGGGGATGAAGGTAGAGCTTCGCTTTTTCAGCGCCAAGGACGGAAAGAAGAGCCTTGTCGCCACCCTTTCCGAGGTAGGAAAGGATCAATTGACCGTTCTGTTAGCGGACGGCTCGCAACAATCGTACGACCGTGCCGAGATCTCTAAGATCTCCACTGTATTTTTTGAGTAAAAGAAAGGACTGACACCGTCAGAAACAAGAGTATGAACGCTGAATTTTTCAATGCACTCGCCGCCCTTGAAAAGGAAAAGGGCATCTCGAAGGAGTATATGCTCCAAAAGGTCGAGGCGGCGCTTACCAGCGCTTTCCGCCGTGAGATCGGCGGGGAGAACGTACGCATCGTGCTTGACCCCGAGAAAAAGGATATGAAGGTTATCCGTCTGATGACGATCGTGGAGGAGGTCACCGATCCGCTGTCTGAAATGACGCAGGAGCAGGCGCTTACCGCCAAGGCCGAAAAGAAGGCCAAGGGGCGCAGCACCAAGATCGGGGCGGTTCTGGAAATGGAGCTGAATCCCAAGAACTTCCGCCGCCTTTCCGCCCAGGCCGCCAAGCAGGTCATCATTCAGGGCATCCGCGAGGCCGAGCGTACGCACATGATCAAGGAGTACGAGGAAAAGGAAGAGACGGTCATCACCGCGGTCGTCGATAAGATCGATCCCGATGACGGCAGCGTCGTTCTCAATACCGGTACCGGCCGCGCCGTTCTCCGCAAGGAGGATCAGATCCCGACCGACGAATACGAGGTCGGCAAGCGCGTAAAGGTCGTTGTGACCGAGATCCACGCGGGCGAAAAGCGCGGCCCCGTCGTCTCGCTTTCGCGCGTCCATCCCAATCTTATCCGCCGTCTGTTTGAATTAAACGTACCCGAGGTTGCCGACGGTACGGTCAAGATCAAGAACGTCTCGCGTGAGGCGGGAAGCCGTTCGAAGATCTCGGTATACAGCGAGGATCCGAACGTTGACGCCGTTGGCGCCTGCATCGGTCCGCGCGGCTCGCGTATCGCCCCGATCCTTAACGAGATCTCGGGTGAGAAGATCGACGTGATCCGTTACAGCGAGGATACCGCTACCTACGTCGGTGAGGCGCTTGCCCCCGCGAAGGTCCTCTCGGTCGAAATGGAAAACGAGCGCACCTGCTGCGTCCGCGTTTCACCCGATCAGCTCTCGCTTGCGATCGGTAAAGAGGGGCAGAACGCCAAGCTTGCCGCCCGTCTGACCGGCTGCAAGATCGACATCAAGGCATAAGAAGCCCGAATAAAACACAAAAATAAAGGGAAGGAAAACGCCATGGGGATGCAAAAGAAAACGCCGATCCGCCGTTGCATCGGCTGCGGTGAGCATTTTCCGAAGGGAGAGCTGATCCGTATCGTTCGCTCACCCGAAGGGGAAATTTCACTCGATTTCACCGGTAAAGCTGCGGGGCGCGGCGCCTATCTTTGCAAAAAGGCCGCGTGTCTGCGGGCCGCCCGCAAAACGAGAAGGGCCGAGAGCGCGCTCTCCTGCATGATCCCCGACGGTGTTTATACGGCTCTTGAGGAGGAACTGCTTGGAAACGAAGCCGAATAAAGGGGCGCTTCCCGATCGGTTTCTCCGTATGCTGGGGCTATGCCGCCGCGCAGGCGGGGTGATCATCGGGACCAAGCAGGTCTATGCCGCCATGCGGGGCAAAAAGCCGCCGCTTTTGGTGATCGGCAGTCTCGAAGCGTCAGAGCCGACGAAGAAAAAAACACGCACGATGTGCGCCTTCTACAAAATTCCTCTTATCACGGTTCCCTATACGAAGGAAGAGCTGGCCGGGACGGTTGGCAAAAGCGGGGCGATCAGCACCCTTGCCGTGACCGACAGTCGCTTTCAAGAGGAGTTTATCACAACGAGAGGAGAAGAGATTTCCCAAAAAGGGAAGTCCGAGGTATAAAGATGGCAGCTGTTAAGCTTACACAGATCACGAAGGATTTTAATAAGAAGACCAAGGAGGTCACCGATCTGCTTCGCGCCCACGGTATCGATAAAAAGGGCGGCACGCTGAGCGATGCCGAGTATTCTCTGTTTATCGCGGTCTTGAGCGAAGAGAACCAGATCGAGAACCTTGACGACTATTTGTCGAAGAAGGCTCGCATCATCTGCACGCCGCGCGCCCCCGAAAAGGCAGAGGAGCCGGTTGCCGAGAAAGCAGCCCCCGCGGCTCCCGAAAAGAAGGAGGAGGCGAAGGCGCCCGCCCCCGCCCCTGAAAAGAAGCCCGAGGCCC
>JAZRFI010000158.1:0-9622 GCA_045661285.1 Eubacteriales bacterium
ATCTCAGCCAAACAATTCGACGAAGAAGAATTGGCGGCGTTAGAGGCTCCTGCCGCCGAGGTCGCGGGAGAAGAGCCCGCGGCTGTAGCGGAAGAGACCGTAGCGGAAGAGGTCGCAACTGAAGTCGCGCCCGAGGCCGAAGCGGTTGCCGCGCCGATGCCCCTAACCAGGAAGCAAAAGAAGATCGACAAAGCCAACGACAAGGTTCGTCGTGATCTTGCCGAGAAAGAGGTCGACCGCGCTAAGATCAACGAATCGATCCAAATGGCCAACCAGAGCTACGATAGCCGCATCGCCGATATGCATCAGGAAGCGGACATCGTCCTTTCCAAGAAGAAGGAAAAGGAAGGTGAGAAGGTAGAGAAGATCAAGGTCGCAAGACGCTTGTCGAACTACCGCAAGCTTGCCCGTAAAGAGCGTAGCCGGACGATGGCTCTCCTTTCCGAAAGTGAGCGCGCCGACAAATATAAGCAGAACGAGAAGAAGAACGAGGTTCGCGCCAAGGTTCACGAAAACCGTCTTCTCGCTAAGGAGGTCGAGGTCTCCAAAAAGCTGCAGAAAGAGCAGGCTAAGACCGAGGCTAAGCTTCAGTCTATGCGTCATAAGAACGAGCTGAAGACCGAGAAAAATGCGGCCTCCAGCAAAAAGGCGCATTACCGCAAGCTCGCCAAGCAGGAATTCAATCATAACAAGGCTCTTATTGCCGAGGCTGAGCGCACCGATAAATTCAAGCAGAAGGAAAAGAAGAACGAGGTTCGCGCCAAGGTTCACGAAAACCGTATTCTTTCCAACGAGGTAGCCACCGCTACGAAGCTGCAGAAAGAGCAGGCTAAGTCCGAGGTCGAGCTTCAGGCGATCCGTCACAAGAATGAGCTGAAGGCCGAAAAGGCTGCCGCCGCCAACAAG
This sequence comes from Eubacteriales bacterium, assembly GCA_045661285.1. Lineage (GTDB taxonomy): Bacteria > Bacillota > Clostridia > Oscillospirales > CAG-272 > UBA1740. The sequence continues at coordinate 907 of JAZRFI010000158.1, forward strand.
AAAGCGCATAACCGCAAGATCGCCAAGCAAGAGCGTACGAGAAACATCGCCCTTCTTAACGAAGAGCATCGCTTTGATAAGAGCAAGCAACGCGAGGCCGATAACGCTTTGGCCGCCAAAGAGCATGAAAATCGCTTGCTGGAAGAGGATGTTCGCGCTGCGAAGAAGCTTCAGAAAAAGAACGCGGAAGCCGAGCTTAAGCTGCAAGGCATCCGCCATAAGAGCGATCTCGGCACCGCCCGCAAGGTAGCCGCCGAAAAGGCCGACGCTACGAAGAAGCTGGCTGCCGAAGAGGCAAAGGCTTCGCTTCAGCAGAATGACGAGCTCAAGAAATCGGTTCAGGAAAGAACCTTCGAGAACCGTCTGTACGCCAAGAAGACCAAGGCCGACCTGAAGCTGCAGAAGCACCGCCAGGCCGACATCGTAAGGGCCGCCGATGCGACGGCTTATATGACCGCGAAGGAAAACAAGAAGCTCGGTTACGCCGAGATCCGTTCCGCCAAGGAGACCCTGTCGCCCGAAGCCATTGCTTCCCGCCGTCAGGCCGAAGCGGTTGAACTGAATTTCCAGAAACAGCGTCTTGATGAAAGACGTACGCTTCGCGGTGTTGGGGTAGAGAAGAAGCTGATCCGTCAGCGCTCTGCCGATATGGATAAGAATGCCAATCTCACCGCCTCTCTTCGCGCCAAGGAGACCAAGCTGCTTGGTAAGGCCGAAAGAAAGTCGTTGCAGATCGGGCTCACCGAAGAGATTCTCGAGACCCGCCGTCAGGCAGACGAGATCCGTCTGAAGACCGACGAGCGCTACTACGAGGATAAGCTTTACGTGAAGAAGATCGCGGCTGAAAAGCGCCTGATCAAGGTTAAGGCCGCCGATGCCGAAAAGCTCCAGAACGAGGGTATCAAGGATAAGAAGCTGCTTCAATCCGCCCAGATGATGGAGGATTCGAGAAACGCTCGCGTAAAGAGCGAAGAGACCAAGCGTCTGCTTCGTCACCAGAAGAGCGAAGACGAGCTGCTTCGCCGCAGAACCAGCCTCGATCAGAGAATGTCTGCCCGTGAAGACCGCCTTGAGCTGAAGAAGCAGGACGTCATCACCGCTCACGAAGAGAAGGTCATGGCTGCCAAGGAAAAGGAACTTGTCCTGAACAAGAAGCTTGCCAAGGCCTATGAAGACGAGCAGATCAAGCGCGCCAAGCGCATCGGTAAGATCTCCGGTGTTCCGGTATCGCTCGTTCCCGCCCTTACCGGCGAAGCATCGCCTATGATGCTGCAGACCGGTGGCGGTCTGATGGAAGGCAATGCTGCTTCGCTTCAGAACCCTGAGGTTCTCCTTTCCAACTCCTACGAGGATAACCGCGCCCAGTATTTGGCTTATAAGCGCCGCAAGAAGGAAGAGAAGGAACGCCTTCGCTTCGTCGAGATCGGCATCCGCAACGACAAGAAGTATTACAGCACCATCTACCGTAACGGTGAAGTGCTTGTTCCCAAGCGCAACGTCCGCATCTCGCGTATCCAGGGTCTTATCGCGATCGTTCTTATGATCGTGATGCTGGTTGGCGCTTTGCTTCCGACGTACAGCGCATCCGAGGATGTGTTGAATATTCTCAACGGTTCGGGTTCTAACGTCTACTTCTCGTTCGAAAGCGTTTTGGGAAGCAGCTCGAGCTTCTCTGAGAAATCTGAACCGATCGAATACGTCACGAAGGTTCTTAGCACCGTTATGGCTGACGCCACGGTTGGTGTTACTGAGCTTGTTGACGGCCTTACCGGCTTGCTTGCCCCAGAAGGCGCGCCCAGTATCGGCGTTGCCATTGTTGTCCTTCTCTTGGCGGTCGCCATTGTTCTGAATCCGATCATCATTCTCTTCAACCTCTTCATCGCTATTATTCGCTTTATCTTCTATATGCTTAGAAGACGTGAAAGCGTTGGTATCACGAAGATCATGAAGAATCTGCGCGCTTCGTATTCGATGCTTGGCTTCGTTCTTCTGCCGATGCTCGTAATGGATGGCTATACGTTAGCGATTGGTGGAACCATCATGCTTGCCACCTTCGGTGTTGCCATCCTCTTCAATACGCTCCTCAATCTTATTAAGGTTCATGAAAAGGGTGACAGAAAGTATGCCGGAGTCGTTCGTATCAGCGCTCTGCTGCGCCTCGTGCTGCTCGTTGTAGCGTTCCTTCTCTTAAAGAAGAGCAATGCGATCTTCTTAGTTCCCGATATGTCCGACGGCTTTATCGGTTATCTGGCGCTGGCGTTCATCGCGTTGTTTACCCTCTTCTATGCCTTCTCCCTGCGTTCGGTAACCACGCTTGGCTTCGAGATCATCGGTTATACGAGAGGTAAGAGCACGTCGCACCTCACGATGTCCATTGTCGGCATCGTCGCTTCGGTGTTTGTGGTTATCACCGTGTGCCTGCTTTTGAGTGCCGAACTAACGACCTCCTTAATCGGTGTGCTCGGGTGCTTTGTCGGAACGCTTCTGGTCACCGGTATCTTCGCCCTTGTGAAGCGTATCATCGCGGCCCGTTACAGCCTGATCGAACCTATCCTCAACGCCCTTGGCGAAGGATACCCGATCAAATAATCGTTTTTCCCAATACACCTACAGCTTCGGCTGTGGGTGTATTTTTTTGTTTATGAAAAATAATTTGCATATATAGTTATATAAAATAGTTGACAAGTTTTGAAAAGAATGGTATACTGAGATCAGAAAAGAGAAAGAAGGAATTTTTATGGGAAACAGCGTATATTCTTTGGTTTTGAACGATGATGTTATCTCTCTTATCGATCGCGCGGCGTATTTGAAAAACACCAGCCGCTCTGCGCTTATCAATCGCATTTTGGCCGAGTATGTTTCCTATGTGACGCCCGAAGAGCGGATGCGCCGCATTTTCGATCGGATCGGGATGCTTTTAGGGCCGGATGGCGCTCTGCAAGCGGCCGAGGCGGCCTCCGAGAGTATGATGACCCTGCGCTCGGCTCTTTCCTATAAATACAACCCTACCGTACGGTATACGGTCTTGCTTTACCGCAACCGAATGCCCGAGGTTGGAGAGCTTCGCATCGGTTTTCGAACGCAAAATGGCGGGCTTTTAGATGCGATGGACAATTTCTTGGGGTATTGGATACGGGTAGAGGAAAAATACGTATCGAACTGCGAATATCTGTTAGAACGCGGGAAAATGACAAGAAAGCTTGTCGCGAGAAAGCAAACGTTAACCGAAAATGAGACCGATGAAACGCTGGGCGACGTGATCACCGGATATATTCGGCTGTTCGACGAGGCGTTGAAGCTTTTCTTCGGCCATATGGATCGCCCCGAAATGGCTTTGGCCAAGATCGAGGCCCTTTACCGTGATTATATAAACGAAAGTCGAGAGATTCTTTAAAGGAGGTACCTATATGAATCTTCAAAAAATTACGCAAAAAAGCTTAGAGGCCCTTCAAGCGGCAAGAAATATAGCCGAAGAAAACCAAAATCAGCAGATTGAATGTGAGCATCTGCTTTCGGCGCTTTTAGACCAAAACGGCGGACTTGCGGCCGAGATACTTGCGTCGTTGGGGGCTTCCGTTTCTTCGGTTTTGCAAGAGGTAAATACGTATATTGCCCGATTCCCTAAGGTAAGCGGCGGGGATATTTACGTGTCAAGCGCACTTAACGCGGTTCTCTCTCTTGCCGAGAAAACGGCCGAGAGGATGAAGGATGAATTCGTATCGGTAGAGCATTTGTTGCTGGCGCTTTTAGAGAAGGGCGGCCGATCTTTGGCTTCGCTTTTTGAAAAGCATGGGGTGAGCCGCGACCGCGTCCTTTCTGCCCTTAAAAAGGTAAGGGGGAACAGTCGGGTGCAAAGCGATAATCCCGAGGATACCTACAACGTGCTGGAAAAATACGGACAGGATCTGGTAGCGCTTGCCAAATCGCAAAAGCTGGATCCCGTGATCGGCAGAGACGACGAGATACGGAACGTTGTCAGGATCCTTTCTCGAAAAACGAAAAATAACCCCTGCCTTATCGGTGAGCCGGGGGTAGGGAAGACCGCTATTGCCGAGGGCTTGGCGCAACGCATCGTGCGCGGAGACGTTCCCGATAACCTTAGAGACAGAAGCATTTTTTCGCTCGATATGGGGGCTCTCATTGCGGGGGCGAAATTCCGCGGTGAGTTTGAAGAGCGGTTAAAGGCGGTCCTTACCGAGATCAAAAACAGCGACGGAAAAATCATTCTGTTTATCGATGAGCTTCATACCATTGTTGGTGCCGGCAAGACCGACGGGGCGATGGACGCCGGCAACCTTTTGAAGCCTATGCTTGCAAGAGGTGAGCTGCACTGCATCGGCGCGACGACACTTGACGAATACCGTAAATATATCGAGAAGGACGCGGCGCTTGAGAGGCGCTTCCAACCGGTTTTGGTAGACGAGCCAACGGTAGAGGATACCATCTCGATCTTGCGTGGGTTAAAAGAACGGTATGAGGTATTTCACGGCGTAAAGATCCATGACCGTGCGCTTATCGCCGCCGCGTCGCTTTCTTCGCGCTACGTAACCGACCGTTTTTTGCCCGATAAGGCGATCGATCTGGTGGACGAGGCGTGCGCGCTGATCAAAACCGAAATGAACTCAATGCCTACCGAAATGGATGAGATCGCCCGTAAGATCATGCAGCTTGAGATCGAGGAAGCGGCGCTTGAAAAGGAAAAAGATAAGCTTTCGATCGCCCGTCTTGACGAGATGAAAAAAGAGCTTTCCGAATTGCGAGATCATTTTGCCGAAATGAAAATGAAGTGGGAGAACGAGAAGGAAGCTATCGGCCGATCGCAAAAGATCCGAGAAGAGATCGAAACCGTCAATTTAGAAATCGAAAAGGCGCAGAACGAATACGACCTTGCCAAGGCGGCCGAGCTGCGTTACGGTAAGCTTCCCGAGCTTAAAAAGCAGCTCTGCGAGGCCGAAGAGAAGGAAGAGAGCCGTAAAACGCTCTTGCGTGACTGTGTTTCCGAAGAAGAAATCTCTAAGATTGTTGCGCGTTGGACGGGGATTCCCGTATCCAAGCTTTTAGCGGGGGAAAAGGAAAAACTTCTCGGGCTCACGGAAGCGCTCCACCGCCGTGTCGTTGGGCAGGAAGAAGCGGTCGAAAAGGTCGCGAACGCGATCTTGCGCGCCCGCGCCGGGATCAAGGATCCCAGAAGGCCGAACGGCTCCTTCCTCTTTCTTGGGCCGACGGGCGTTGGAAAGACCGAGCTTTCCAAGGCCTTAGCTGAGTTGCTTTTGGATGATGAACGCAGCCTTATCCGCATTGATATGTCGGAATATATGGAGAAATATTCGGTTTCCCGCTTGATCGGCGCCCCTCCCGGCTACGTTGGCTATGAAGAAGGCGGTCAGTTGACCGAGGCCGTACGCCGCCATCCCTACTCGGTGGTTCTGTTCGATGAGATCGAGAAGGCGCATCCCGACGTATTTAATCTGCTTTTGCAGGTGCTGGACGACGGGCGTATAACCGATTCGCAGGGAAGAACGGTGGATTTTAAGAACACGGTTCTTATCCTCACGTCCAACCTCGGTTCGGATCTGATACTGGATGGGATCGATGAAAAGGGGGCGCTTCGCCCCGAGGCCAAGGAAGCGGTTGAGGCGCTTTTGCGCCGCAGCTTCCGCCCTGAGTTTTTGAATCGCCTTGACGAAATCGTACTATATAAGCCCTTGACGAAAGAGAATATTCTTTCTATCATCGATCTTTTGATCAAGGAGCTTTCCGCCCGCCTTGCCGAGCGGGAATTGACGCTTTCGCTTACCGATGCGGCAAAGTCCTATATCGCCGAGAAGGCGTACGATCCCGCCTTTGGCGCGCGCCCCATCAAGCGCTTTTTGCAGGCTAACGTTGAAAATCTTTTGGCTCGCAAAATCATTGAGGGCGATCTTTTGCCCGAATCGGTGATCACCGTTGATTTTGACGGAGAAAAGCTTTGTTTGACGTAAGCTTGCATAAACCTTCCGTATTGTGAAACCATAATCATATAAATATATGGAGGGAAAAATATGTTTGCTCTTACACCGTTTGGGCGCCGCTTAGGCGTTAACTACGACCCGTTTCGTGAATTTGAAGAAATGAAGAAAAGCTTTTTCGGCACAACGTCGTTATCCGAATTCAAAACCGATATTCGGCAAGAGGGGGATAATTACGTTTTAGAAGCCGATCTTCCCGGCTTCCGTAAAGAGGATATCAAGATCGATATCGAAGGGGACTATATGACCATTCATGCCGAGCGAAAGCAGGAAAATAAGAAAGAGGAAGGGGATAATTATATCCGATCCGAGCGAAGCTACGGCTCTTTCAGCCGAACCTTCGACCTTTCGGGTGTTGACAGCGAAAGGGTAAGCGCCGCTTATCAAGACGGCGTTCTTACGCTCACCATGCCCAAAAAAGAGGCCGTTCTGCCCAAAGCAAGGCAAATAGAGATCCAATAAAAGAAAAGGCACATTCGAAAGGATGTGCCTTTTCTTGACATTTTTCCCGAAATATGATACTATCAACACAGATAAAGTTTGGGGTAAAATATGAAGAGCAAGAATATAACCGCCGTTTCCTTATTTGTAGCGGCGATCTCGATCTGTTCCTTTATGGCTGTACCGTTGCCGTACGGGGGCTATATTACCATGCAGACCTTCGGCATCTTTCTTTCCTTGCTTATGCTGGGGGGCGTGAAGGGAAGCTTGGCCATTTTTGTATATCTTTTGCTGGGGGCTGCGGGCGCTCCGGTTTTTGCGGGCTTCCGTGGCGGTCTTTCCTGCTTTTTGGAGGCCGGAGGAGGCTTCTTGCTCGGTTTTTTACTGATCGGCTTCGCTTATATCCTCTTCGAAAAGCTTTCGGGGGGAAGAATGTGGGGGAGGATCGTCGGCCTTGTTTTCGGTCTTCTTCTTTGTTATTCTCTCGGCACCGTGTTCTTCGTTCGTCTATATATGCAAAACGGTAACCCGATCGGGTTCTTTAGCGCATTGCTGATAACCGTCGTTCCTTATATCGTGCCCGATGCGATCAAGCTGTATCTTGCGTATTTTTTATGGCGGCGATTGAAAAAGACCGCCTTCTTTAAAGCCTTTAACGCCAAGAAAGGATAAAAGAATTATGAAGAAAGTAACCATTCGAGACGTAGCGGCCGCGGCCGGCTGCAGCGTTTCTGCCGTCTCGTACATTTTGAACGGATCGGATAAAAAGAAATATTCCGAGGCGACCGTAAAGGCGGTCAAAAAGGCGGCTGAGCGCCTTCATTATTCTCCCAACGCTATCGCGCGCGGTATGCGCTCTCAAAAGGCGCACGCGATCGGGATCGTGAATTTTTGGGAGGCGAACAACGCAACCTTTGCCCCCGTCTTGCGTGCCATTGCAGAGGAAGCCGCCAAAACGCGCGTATCCACCGTCCTTTGCACGGGGGAAAGCGACTTTTCGTACATTTCGGCGGTAAGTGACCGCGCGGTCGACGGGATCGTTCTCTTTGCCCCTGCCGCTTTACCCTTTAGCGAAAGAGGGCATATTCGCGAAATGCAAAAGATGGGTGTGCGCTTCGTTATCGTAAACGGCGCCGTTCGATCCCCCGATATCTTTTGCGCGTACTTTGATTATTACGCCGCCTCTGCCTTCGCCGTCCGTCGCTTTGCCGATGCTAAAAAAACGCGTATCCTTTACGTTGACGAGTTCTCCGAGGCAGCGGCTAAAGAGCTGCGTGAGCGCCGCGAGGGATACGTCGATACGATGCGTGAGCTTGGGCTTACGCCGCGGGCTGAGGATCTTGCTTCTCTAAGCAAAGAGGATCTTTCGGGGATCGAAGCGATCGTTACCTCCCGTAGTGAAACCGCCCGCGCCCTCTTGCGCCGCTTGCTTGAGTGGGGGATGAAGGTGCCCGAACAGATCCAGATCCTTTCGGGGTGTGGGGAAGAGGAGGGGAAGGAAAGCTTTCCTCAGCTTTCCGCTGTTGATTTTGACCGCCGTGCGCTTGGCGAATTTGCCGTTAGCGCCGTTATGGGGGATAAAGAGCCCTCTTGCCTTTGCCTTGGGCCGATCTACCGAAAGGGCGAAACCGCTAAGGTGTGATTAGCATTTTTTGCTTCTCTTATTGTTTATTTTACCATTTATAAAAATCTCGTCGAGGCACACAATAATAGCAGAGACGCGAACGTCGAGCCCCGGGGGTCGAGATTCGTGGCTCGATGAGATAGATACCAAAATAGGAGAATCAAAATGTCTAAGAACAAAGTTGTGGTTCCTGAAGCTAAGGCTGCTCTTGACAAGTTTAAGATGGAAGCTGCCAATGAGGTTGGCGTTAACCTGAAGCAGGGTTATAACGGCGACATCACCTCGCGTCAGGCCGGTTCGGTCGGTGGCCAGATGGTCAAGAAGATGATCGAGAAATACGAGAACGACATTAAGAACAACGGCTAATTTTTAAGATCCTTCGGACTGCGCCCCGCGGCGCAGTCTTACATAGAAAAAACCTCGTAATTTTGCGAGGTTTTTTCGTTTTTTGTCTTCTTTTTTTGGTAAAAACGTCGAAAAATAAAAAAACGGTAAAAAACACGAAAAAAGTTTAAAAAAGGGGTTGACAAAAGGCTTTGGAGGGGGTATAATAGAAAAGCTGTCGCCGAGGAAACGAGGCGGCGGGCATCGGTCTTTGAAAATTGAACAACAGAATTTCGAGCACTAAAAAGTGCGAAGGAAT
>JAZRFI010000159.1:0-12726 GCA_045661285.1 Eubacteriales bacterium
TCCCCGGAAAAGAAAACCCCACCCTTACCCCAAAGAAAAAGGCAAAAAAAAAAAGACCCCGCCGTGCAAAAGCCCGGCGGCTTCTTTGGTTTTTTACAAAGTATACGTTTCCTTCGATTTTTTCAGTTTTCGAAGCGAAGCGGGGGTCTTTCCGCACAGCTCCCTAAAGACCTTATAGAAATAACTGATGTCCGAAAAGCCGCAATGCTTAGCGATATCCGCGATCGGATCGTCGCATAGCAGCATATCCCGCATCGCGCGATTGATACGAACGAAATGGATATATTCGATAGGGGTCTTCCCCATCGCATCGCGGAACAGCTTTCCAAAATGATCCTCGGAAAGCGAAAGCATCGAGGACAGCGAGGAAAGCGTGAGCTTATCGGCGTAACCGTTATGGATTTTTTCAAGAACCGGGCGCAAGCGCATCAGCCCTTCTCGCTCAATCTCTTTCGTTTCTTCCCCGTAACCGTAGCTGCGCAAAAGGGCGATCAGCATCCCTGCGATCTCGGAATGAAGGAGGGTGGTATAATAAAGCTCCTTCCCGCACCATTCTTCTACGATATTTTCAAAGCGATACGAAAGGGCTTTATGAAGGGGATGCCCTACCGAATACAAAGAGGGCTTTTGCTCAGCCTCCAACAAAAAGAGCGAAAAGATCGCTTCCTCAAAGGAATCCTCCGGGGTAAAATCCACACACGGATAAACCAGACGGCGAACGATACATTCCCCACCCTTGGAACGGACGGTATGCAAAAGCTCTCCCGAAAAATGGAAGATCTCGCCGCCCACGCCTTCGTAATGCGAAAGCCCGATATCGACCTCGGCCTCGCCCGCAACGATCTGCAAAAAGCAAAAGCATCCCGAAAAGGAAGCAGGAGGCAAAAGGACCCCTTCCCCGCGGCAAAGGCTTACGTCGTATTTTTCAAAATTAATTTTCATATTTTTTCCTTTAATCCACGTCCTCGGTATAGCTTTCAAGCGGCGTATCCAAAAGCTCGGGGTGCTTGATATACCGCTTTAACAGCTTGAAAGCGGAAGCATAATAATACCCGTCACAAATACGCTCGTCGGTAACGACGCGGAAGGTGGCAAAATACCGCTTCTCGCTTGTCCCGTCCTCATTGAGAACCATCCTGGGATACCGCTTTCCGTAGGAAAGGAATACCGGAAGGTTTCCAAAGTCATACAAATGATGATAGATCGCGTTGATCCCCAAAGAGCCCATGCTGGTGATAATGAACGAGCCGTGAAAGGGGCTGACGTTCAATAGCTTTTTCGGCAACCAGCCGAAATAATCAAGCAGGCGCAAAAAGCCAACGGCAAAGCGAAGAAGAAGCCCCGGAATATGCGAAAGAAACTTGGCGGTCTTATCAAAGTTCGTCTCCTTGGCAAGCGCATCGGTGGCTACCTTTTCAAATTTTTCGTATACCGTGGTGGCCGTATCGGTCTGATCAAAGGCGACCTTGATCATCGTATCGGGGGAATCAAGCGTCATTTTCTTTTTGATGCTCATAACCGAAATGATATTGGGTCTTGCGTAGATATGCTGCCCCGCAACAAAACGGTTTACCCCCGGGCGGGAAGCCACCATACGGACGTAGGCGGCCATGATTACGTGCAAAAGCCCCATATTCACATAGCCTTCCTCATGCTTTTTCTGCAAGTAAGGCTCAATATTCGTCAGATCAATCTCATCCTCAAACATATTTTGCGCATCGGCGCGCACCTTCATAATATAAGGCACCATAAAGGTCATCGGAGAGAGAGTTCGCAAGCGGCGCCCGTCCTTTCTATCCCCAAAGCGGCGGCGTCTTTTCTTTTCTTTCATGCTTCCTCCAAAGTCAAAGTATAGGCGCTATCAAGCGATACACCCACGTAAGTTTACCCTAAAAATCCTTTTTTGTCAAGTTTTTTATCTAAGGATAACGGGTATGGGTGATATCCTTAGCGGAGAATTATGACTTTGGCGAATGCGCAAGCATCGCATTTAACCGGTCAACCGCAAATAGGTTAAGCCCAAACCCATATTATAAACAAAAAGAGAGAACAAATCGGTTTAACACGAAATATTCTCTCTTTTTCTGCGGTTGAATGAAATCGTTGCAAGGCAACGATGAAATCTTCACTTCGTTCAGATAAAATCCAAGGACAAGCCCTTGGATGAAATCAAATCCGTCCAACTTCAACCCTGCAGAGCAGGATTTCATCGCGAAAGCGATTTCATCCACCATAGGTGGATTTCACCCGTCAAAGACGGATTTGACTGCGTGTTCTCCGTTAAGGATAACACGCATACGCCCTTTTTCGGTTTTATTCCGCCTTCGCGGCTTCGATGACCTTGGCGGCGATCGCGGCGGGAACCTCTTCGTATCGGACGAACGTGAAATCAAAGCGGCCGCGCCCTTGCGTTGCGGCGCGAAGCGAAATGACGTAATCGGCCATCTCGGCTTCGGGGACCTCGGCCAGAACGGTTTGCCAGCCGTGCTTGCCTTCACAAGGCTCCATTCCCATAACGCGACCGCGGCGCTTATTAAGGTCGCCCATAATATCGCCAACGTAATCGTCGGGAACCGTACAACGAAGCTCCCCAACCGGCTCAAGAAGAACGGGGGTGGCCTTCGGAATACCGTCTTTATACGCCATAATGGCAGCCAGCTTAAAGGAAATTTCGTTACTGTCTACGGGGTGATAAGAGCCGTCAAACAGCTCGGCCGCCAGATTTACCATCGGGTAACCGGCAAGAACACCCTTTTGCATCGATTCCTGGATCCCTTTTTCAACGGCCGGGAAGAAGTTCTTCGGAACGACACCGCCGAATACGCTTTCGGTGAAGGTAAGCCCTTCGGCTTCCCCGGGGGCAAAGCGGATCTTTACGTGGCCGTATTGCCCGCTACCGCCTGATTGCTTTTTATGCTTGGCCTCGACCTCAACCGTCTTGCGGATGGTTTCACGGTAGGGGAATTTAACAGGCCCAAGCGTTACGTTAAGGTTAAAGCGCTGCTTAAGCTTCGCGGCCACCACGTCAAGGTGAATGTCCCCAAGGCCGTAGAGAATCAGCTGCTTGGTTTCGGGGTTGTTGACGAAGGAAACGGTTCCGTCCTCGTCAAGAAGCTTCGAAATACCTTGCGAGATCTTATCCTCGTCTCCCTTCGCCGCGCTGACCGAACGGCCGTAATACGCGCGCGGATACACGATCGGCGCATACGAGAAATCGTTCTTTCTCGAGGTGAAGGTATGGTTGGTATCGGTATCGGCAAGCTTAGCGATCACACCGATATCACCGCAGCAAAGCTCATCCGCTTCGTTCTGCTTTTTCCCAAAGGGAATAAGCAATCTGGCAAACTTTTCGGCCGTTCCGGTCGCCGTATTGCGAAGCGTCGCGTCTTTTTTCAGCGTCCCCTCCATCACGCGGAAGAAGGACATCTTTCCAACGAACGGGTCGGCAATCGTCTTAAAGACGAAAAGCGAGGTTTCGGGACTGTCACGGTCGATCGCCAGGGTCTTATCTTCTCCCTTTTCATTGATCTTTTCTTCGCCGCGAACGGTGGGACGCGGGAAGGAATCGACGATGGTATTGAGAAGCGATTTAACACCCCAAAGCTTCGTGGCAGCGCCGCAGAACACGGGCACGATCTCATTATGAATGATACCGGTATGGATCGCCTCGGTCAGCTCTTCGTAGGAGATCTCTTCCCCGGCGAAATACTTTTCCATCAGCTCTTCGCTGGTAGAGGCGGCCGCTTCAACCAGCTTTTCACGGTATTCCTCGGCGATCGGCATAAACTGATCGGGAATCGGCGTGCTTACGACCTCGCCGCTGTGCGAATCGAAGGTGTAGACCTGCATATCGACAAGATACAAGAAGCCGATAACCTTATCGACGTCGATGCAAGGAATAAGAAGCGGGCAAAGCTTTTTGCCGTACTTCTCGGTCAGCTTATCGTAGGTCTTTTTAAAGCGCGCTTCCCCATCGTCAAAGCGGTTGATGAAGAAGGCGTGAGGAATGCCCGCATCAACCGAGGCCTCCCACGCAAGATCGGTACCGACCTCGGGGCCGTTTTTACCGTCTACGACGATAATGGCACTGTCAGCCACGCGCACGCACTGGCGTACCTCACCCTCAAAATCAAAGTAGCCGGGGGTGTCGAGAACATTGATCTTAACGTCGCGGTAACTCATGCTGACGACCGAAGCCGAAAGCGAAAAGCCGCGCTTGATTTCTTCGGAATCGTAGTCACAAACCGTATTTCCGTCGGTGATCTTTCCCAAACGGTCGGTTGCTTTCGTCAAGAAGAGCATCGCCTCGGCCAATGAAGTTTTGCCCGAACCGCTGTGTCCAAGCAAGCATACGTTACGAAGCATTTTGGTGGTGAAGGTCTGCATTTTTCGGGTTCTCCTTTTTCTCGTGATTGTCGGGGGATACAAAATAATTTGCCTTGCTAAATTTATTATACAAGATTTTTTTCGTATTTGCAATCACTTTCTTTGTCAAAAAAGGTCAACGGATGTAGAAAGTTTCCTTCACTTTTTGTGCAATTTGCACTTTATTTTTGGTATTTGCCCTGCATGGTGTCTCTTTGAACGAACAATTTATCGATCTCATTCATCACCACGAATTTTTTAAGCGAATAAAGCGGCGCCAAAAGAAGATCGCGGGGGGCGTCTCCTGTTACGCGCCCGATCACGATCTTTTTGGAAAGGCGTTCGATCTGCGAAACCAGAATATCGGCGTATTCGGGAAGTGAAAGAGGGGTATATTCCCCGCTTTCCCAAAGCCTTGCCATACCCGTATTTTTCATCACGTGCAACAGGTGAAACTTAATCTCGTCGGGCATAAGAGCGCCTACCGTATCGGCGCTTTGCAGCATCATATCGCGATCCTCGTTCGGCAGGCCGTTGATAAGATGCACCGAGATGCGTACCCTCGGCGCCCTTTCCCGTATTTTTTCATAAGCGCGCAAGAAATCGGCGTAGGTATGCCCACGGTTGATAAAGGCAGCGGTCTTATCGAAAACGCTTTGCAAGCCGATCTCCAGCGTAATATCGCATCGCATAGAGAGATCGTGAAGATAGTCTATCACCTCATCGGGCAAGCAATCCGCCCGCGTGGCGATATGAAAGGCCACGACGTCGGGAAAGGTGAGGATCTCTTCGTACATTTCCTTTAACCGTTCCAAGGGGGCGTAGGTATTGGTATGCGCCTGCAGATACGGAATACAGCGCGAAATCTCCCATTTTTCCGCCATCACGGCGCGTTGCTTCTCGTACTGCAAGGAAAGCGGCAGGGCGGAAAAGGTAAAATCCCCACTCCCCCGCGCCGAGCAATAAATGCAACCGCCCACGGCGCACCGTCCGTCGATATTGGGGCAGGTGAAGCCGCCGTCCAAGGGGATCTTCACGCATTTGCCGCCGTAGCGGTGGCGCAGATAATAATCGTAGGTGTGGTAGCGCTTATTGGAATCGGTGTAAGGAAAGGGATTTAGGTTTGGTTGACTGTTTTCCTTCATAGCTTTCTTTTCCTCTTAAAGCACAGGCCGGCTTATTCGCCGCCCTTTTTTACAAGATAGGGTAAAACCCCCGCGATATGCGTAACGCCCGCAAGCGTAACGTCGCTTGGTACCTTCAAGCCTTTCCCGATGCAACGCTTCGGCAAAAGAATGGTTTTAAAGCCGAGGCGCACCGCCTCGTTCACCCGTTGCTCGATATGCGTTACGGGGCGTACTTCCCCTAAAAGCCCGATCTCCCCGAAGGCGATCAAGGTAGAGGGGACCGCTTTTTCAAGGATACCCGAGATCAGCGCAACGGCAACCGAAAGATCCGCCGCCGGCTCGTCAAGCCGGATACCGCCCGCAATGTTTAAATATACGTCGTTATTTGAAAAGCGAAGCGTAAGGCGCTTTTCAAGCACGGCCAGTAAAAGGCACATGCGGTTATAATCAAAGCCGTCGGCCGTGCGGCGAGGCGTTGGGAAAACGGTGGGGCTGACAAGCGCCTGGATCTCGGTAATGAGAGGCCTTGTCCCCTCCATCGCGCAGCCGATACAGCTGCCGCTTACCACTTCGTTCCGCTCGTTAAGCAGGATCTCGGAGGGGTTGGGGATCTCGCGAAGCCCCACGTCGGTCATATCAAAGACCCCGATCTCGTTGGTAGAGCCATAGCGGTTTTTCATCGCGCGGATGATGCGGTAGCTTTGCCGCTTTTCGCCCTCAAAATAAAGGACGGCGTCTACCATATGCTCTAACACCTTCGGCCCTGAAATAGCCCCTTCCTTGTTGACGTGCCCGACCAAAAAGACAGCGGGCCCGTTTTGCTTGGCAAGGGCGATAAAGGCGGCCGCGCACTCACGCACCTGGGCGATGCTTCCCGCCACCGAGCGAGAGCGACTGCTGCTGACGGTCTGGATCGAATCGACGATCAAAACGTCGGGCTTTACCTTTTCGACGACCGCAAGCACGCTGTCAAGATCGGTATCGCTGACAAGAAAGAGCTCCTTGCCGGTCACCGAAAGACGCTCGGCCCGCAGCTTGATCTGCCCTCTTGATTCTTCACCCGAAATATAAAGGACGCGCTTACCTCTTCCGAGGCAATCGCAGATCTGCAAAAGAAGGGTGGATTTTCCGATCCCTGGCTCACCGCACAGCAAAACGACCGAGCCGCTGACAAGCCCGCCGCCGAGAACGCGGTCAAGCTCGTCGATCCCCGTATGGATACGCATATAGGTAGGGACGTCGATCTCGTTCAGGGTCTTCAGCTCGATCTCGTGGATAGGTCTCTTTTCGGTAGAGGTCGCGCTTACCGTGGGGGTAACCTCCTCCATCGTATTCCACATCGAGCATTCGGGGCATTTACCCACCCAGTTTGAAACCGTACAGCCGCATTCACAGCAAACGAAAACCGATTTTGGTCCCTTCATCGTTTAACTTCCTTCTTGATTGATATACTTCATCATACCACAAAAAATCGAAAAGCACAATCGTCTTTGATAATCTTTTTCGGAAAGAGCCTCACATTCCGCGTAATTGGAAAGAAACCCGCACTCAATAAGAACCGCGCGGCAAGGGGCGCCGTGCAATAAATAGATCGAAGAATCGGCGGGCTTGATCTTACGATTGTTCTCGGGTTGTACCCCGGTAGCCACTGCCGTTTGGATCGATTTGGCAAGCGCATCGCTTCCCTCTTGCCCCTTGGCGTAATACACCTGAAGCCCGCTGTATTTTTCCTCGGGAAAGGTATTCATATGGATACTGACGAAAAGGGCGTTCGGATGCTCTTTTGCTATTTTCAAGCGATTTTTCAGATCGTATTCCTTTCGATGCCCCTTGATATT
Organism: Eubacteriales bacterium; assembly: GCA_045661285.1. Classification (GTDB taxonomy): domain Bacteria; phylum Bacillota; class Clostridia; order Oscillospirales; family CAG-272; genus UBA1740. Next base: position 7,331 of record JAZRFI010000159.1, read on the forward strand.
TTCCGCTTCGGTATATAAAAGCTTATCCTCGCTTCTCGTTAAGATCACCTCTACCCCCGCGGCACGCAGCATATCGGCCAGCATAAACGCAAAATCAAGGTTCAGATCCTTTTCAAAAACCCCGTTCACCCCCACGGCGCCGCCATCCTCTCCCCCGTGCCCCGCATCGAGAATGACGAGCGGCGCCTCAGGGCGTAGGTTTTCCCCAAGGGTTGGCAACGTCGCGGAAAGAAAATAAGTCGCTATTCCGCAAGCAAGAAACAGTAAAATAAGAAAAAAGACGCAAACCGTTCTAAAAAACGGGCGTCTTTTTTTCGGTAAGCTCTCAGGCACCGTATCACCCCTTTTCTATCGTATTACAATATATGAAGGGGGGCGGCGAAAGAGACGTATTTATTTGCGACTTTCCTTATGCGGATGGCGGCAGCCGTAGTTATATCCGATGTAGGAAGCAAGCGGGGCAAAGACGGGCACGATAAAGAAGGCGACGGTTGCCACGACCGTGCGGGACGCCGTGGGGATCGCCCACAAAAGCGAGGTCAAGACCCCACTGTACATCGGCATCAGCACGTAATTGGTAGCCGTGATCGCGATCGCGAAAAGAGTATCCGAGAACAAAAGGCCAAAAAGCATCAAAAGCGCGAAGAAATAGTTCGGCACCGACGCGGCGAACCCGATCTTTAAGCCGTAAAGCGGATCGTAGGCAAGGCGGCCGGTCTCAATACGGACGCTATCCTTATTCCCCGTTTCACGCATAGCGTAAAAGATGAGGAACATATAAAAAGCGATCGAAAAGACCGAGGCGACGATTGCCATACTGTTTTGCAGATCGTCGGGCATAACGTTGACCGTGATCATAATAACCAGCGAGAAAATGATGATCCCAAACTGGTTGACGAGCTGACGCGTGATATGATACGAATTCTTCTTGTAAAACGAAATGATATTACCGAAGAATTTTTTTATTTTTCCAAAGAAATTCATAGCTACACTTCCCTTTTTTATTCTTCTTTAATGATACCTTTTTTCTCTTTGAATTGCAAGCAAAAGAAAAAGAATTTACAGATTGTACACTTCTTTTTTCTATGATTTTGTATAATTATTTCGAGGGGGTGATCAAATGAACGATTCGGTTCTGCATACCGAGGAATTTGCCGCGGCGCCGCGCGTGGTGCAAAACTTCGTTCGCGCCAAGATCGCGATCGAGGGCTGCTCGGAAGCGACGGCTTTTGAGTATCTTTTGGATCTTAGAACCTTTTTTCGCTATCTTTTGGCTACCGAAAACGATATTCCCTTGCAAAGCAACGCTTTTTTAAAGATCGATCTGTCCCCCATTGACCTTGCGTACGTTTTGCGGATCAGCCGCGATACGGTCCTTGATTTTCTTACCTATACGGCAACCGACCGCCGCAACGAAAAGGCGAGCCGCGCAAGGAAGCTTTCGACCTTAAAATCCTTCTTTCGCTATATCTCCTCGCTTGACAGCCGCTACGCCGATTTCGACCCGACGAAAAACATAAACACGCCGAAAAAGGAACAGCTCTTGCCGAAATACTTAAGCGAAGAGGAAAGCGTTTCGCTTCTCCAAAGCGTAGCCGAGGATGAAGAATCCAAGCACGGCAAGCGCGATTTTTGTATCATCACGCTCTTTCTCAATTGCGGTATGCGTCTTTCTGAGCTTGTCGGCCTCAATCTTTCGGATCTTGACCGCCATCTTCGCTCTCTGCGCGTATTCGGTAAAGGGGCGAAGGAGCGCGTTATCTATCTGAACGAGGCCTGCCGAGACGCCCTTTCGGATTATCTTACGCTTCGCTACGAAGAAGAAACGCTCAAAGAGGAAGCCGACGCCCTCTTTTTAAGCAATCGGGGCAAGCGCATCAGCCATAAGACCGTACAGCACATCGTATACAAATATTTAAACGCCGCGGGGCTTTCCCAAAGAGGGCTTTCGGTGCATAAGCTTCGCCATACCGCCGCGACCCTGATGTATCAAAGCGGCAAGGTAGACGTGCGCGTTTTAAAGGATATTTTGGGGCACGCCCAGCTGAATACCACCCAGATCTATACCCATCTTGTCAACCGCAATATGCAGGAAGCGATGGATCAAAATCCCTTGGCTTCTCTTTCGCTAAAAAAGAAAAGCGACCACACCCCAAGCGACGAGGATTGACCGCAAAAATTCTCTTGTCATATACTGTGACGGGGGTGATCGTATGGAAAACCGTCTTGGGTATCTCGGCAATCGACGAAAAAAGAAAAAAGGCTTCTCTTGCTTTCGCTTTCTTTTTCCGCTTCTTTTGTTCTTTTTAGTATTTTTTCTTCTGAATACATATTTCACGCCGATCCTTACCGATCTTGCCTACGTTGCCGTGGAGAACGGCGTTGAGCGTATCATCACCGAGGCCCTCTCGGCCGAGCTTTCGAAAAATCATATTCTCTTTTCGGATATCGTGCGCCTTACCTATAAGGGGGACGGGAGCGTTTCGGCGCTTCAAGCCGATACAAAGCGCCTCGTTTCCTTGCGCACCGCCCTTTTGCGTAGGATCCTTTCCTCGCTCGACGAAGAGGGGGTGCTTACCGTCTTTATCCCCTATTCGTCGCTTTTCGGGCTCAACTTTCTTCCGTCCGAGAAGACTTTTCCCGTCCGTATCCGTCTGACGAAGGGCGTAAACGCCTATTTCAGCAGTGAATTTTTAGAAAGCGGCATCAACCAAACGCTGCATCGCATTACCTTTACGGTAAGCGTAACCGTGCTTTTGTTGGTTCCGCAAAAAAACCAGAAAAAAACGGTAAGCCGCCAATTCCCGATGGCCGAAACGGTTTTGCTCGGCACGGTACCCGACGCTTACACCCACGTCCACCGCCTGACCGACGATATTACCGAAGGGGAGCTGGACGATATTTACGATTTCGGGGCGGATAACCACATCGGATAAATTCGCCTTGCATATTCCCGCTTACCGTGATAAAATAAAAGAAATAAAGCCATAAAGGAACGCCTATGAAGCTTGGAGATAAAATTAAAGAGCTGCGCCTAAAAAAGGGGCTGACGCAGGCATCGCTTGCCGGTGAGCATATGACGAGAAGTATGCTTTGCGAGATCGAAAAGGGGAACACGAACCCTTCTCTGCAGACGCTTCGGTATCTTGCGGCGGAATTAAAGGTACCGCTTTCGTTTCTGATCGACGACGGTGAAAGCCTTGACGCCTGTATAAAACGCGAGGCGATGCCGAGGCTTTATTCGCTGTATCGCGAAAAGAAATTCAACGAATGTTACCGCGAGGCCGAATCGCTTCCCATTACCCCCGATGACGAGCTTGCCTTTCTTTTGGCATCCTCTGCCCTTGAATGCGGAAAGCTTGCCTTCTTTTCGGGCAACATGGAAACCGCGGCCGTCTTTTTCGGAGAAGCCGTTACCTATACGCAAAAAACCTGTTATCCGACCGAGAGCATCGAGGCCGCCGCCACCCTTTACGCCGCCATTACCGATAACGTATGCGCGCCGCGCCGCCATTTTGATGAAAAGACCTACCGCGCCTTAGCTTCTGCGGCGGCCGAGGAAGAGCTGTACGCCTATCTTACCGACCGATACGATTATAATTTTTCGAACCCCCTATACCGCGCTCACCTAAACGCCCGTCTGCTCTTAAAAGAGCGAAAATACCCCCAAGCGCTTGAAGAATTAAAGCGATTGGAGGAAAACAAAAACGACAAAAACGCTTCGGCCTATTTTCTTTTCCGTCTGTATTCCGAGCTGGAGACCTGCTACCGTGAAATGGGGCGTTTTGAGGAGGCCTATAAATACGCTTCTAAGCGCATGACGTTGCTTGGCGCCTTTCAATCCTAAACGAAAAGACCGTGACCCATTATGGGAAACGGTCTTTTTTATGCCGTTCGGCGTTTTCTCTTTCGAGTGGACAAACCACGAAAAAACGCCCCTTCTCTTTTGAAAAGAGCATCGGAATTCCGAAAAAAGGGTGAGCGGGATCGCCCCTGCTTTTGCGAATTTTTGAGTAGCACAATATATATTATATCATTTTGAATTATTTCCACATTTTTCTTGACTTTCACTTTGCTTGATGTTATAATGTATTCGGTGAAACTTGGGCTAAAATTACCCATGAAATATTATGGAAGGAGAAGATTTGCCACGTGGCAAATCGGGAAATTACCTTGGACAAATACAAAAATCCCAAAACCGACTTTGTTTTGCCCTCCGCGGAAGATCTTAAATCCGCGTTAGCGGCAAACAGCGAGGCTCGCAAGAACCTGGAAGCCCTGTTCGACGTCAGCACCTTCGTTGAGATCGGCGCCTTCACCAAGCGCAAGTTCTGCGAATACGTAGGTGTTCAGCACGACGAAGAGCTTGAGGGTGTTATCTGCGGCTACGGCGCGATCGACGGCCGCCTCGTTTACGCCTTTGCGCAGGACAACGCCCGTATGAAGGGCGCGCTTGACGAAAATCACGCCAAGAAGATCTGCGCGCTTTACGACATGGCGCTGAAAAACGGCGCTCCCGTTGTCGGTATGTTCGACTGTGCCGGCGTTGATATTTTTGAAGGCGCCGCCGCCCTTGCGGCTTACGGCCGCATCATGAAGGCGGTCTCCGCCGCCTCCGGCGTTATCCCGCAGATCGCCCTCGTTATGGGCAACTGCATCGGCTCCTTTGCCGCTATCGCCGCTATGTTTGACTTCACCGTCAAAACCAAGACCAGCAACTTCTACGTTACCTCGCCCGAATTCGTTGGAACGAACGAATCGCAGGCCCCCGTTGCCGCCTTCTCGGCCGAGGACAAGAACATCGCGATCGCATACGCGCGCAATCTCCTCAATTATCTCCCCAACAAGGTTGGCGAGGGTGTTTCGGTTGAGGGTGCGGCCGACGATCTGAACCGCATGCTCGGCAACCGTGACTTCGGCGGAGACGTAAACGCCGTTATCGCCGCCATTGCCGACAACGGCATTTTCCTGGAGACCTCGAAGGATGTTGCCCCCGTTCTCACCACCGCCTTTGCGACCATCGGCGGCATCAAGTGCGGTATCTGCGGCACCTCCTTCGTCGTAGACGACGGCTGTTTGACGGCCGACGCCGCGAGAAAGGCCGCCCGCTTCGTCGATTTCTGCGACGCCTTCTCGATCCCGCTTATCACGCTCGTTGATTCGATGGGTCTTGCCCTTTGCGATGAAAACGAAAACGCCCCCTTCTCGGCCGACCTTGCCAAGCTGGCCATGGCCTATGCCAAATCGGTCACCCCGAAGGTAACCGTCATTCTCGGTCACGCGATCGGCGCTTCCTTCGCGCTTCTCGGCGCCAAGGCGATCGGGGCTGATATCGTTTACGCGCTGGACGACAGCGAGATCGGCGCCCTGCCTGCCGAAGCCTCGGTTGCTTTTGC
>JAZRFI010000160.1:0-12026 GCA_045661285.1 Eubacteriales bacterium
TGCTGCAACACAGGCGCCTTCGACTTGTACTCGGACTTCGAGCGGCCGTTCTTAATGAGCTGGTTAAGGGGCGGCGTGGTCGTCCGCCTTCCTGCGGTTTTGTTTATATACGGTGCTTTCGCACGATATAACGTTTTTTCTTACGGACCGTTTTTCGCCGTATCCATAAAAATACAGTTTATTTTAACATAAGCCTTCCCACTTGTCAAGGATTTTTATTCTTTTTTCTTTGCTTTTTTTCGATTATTATATAAAAATATAATAAAAGCGCCGTTACCGGGCGGTAGCGGCGCATTTTTCTTATTCGGCGACAGCGGTGCCAACGGTTGCGTATTTGCTTACGTCGGCCGTCTCGGTCTCCTCAATGGCGATGTTGTGGTAAGCGTCAAGACCCGTACCGGCGGGAATCAGCTTACCGATGATGACGTTCTCCTTCAGGCCGGTCAGATGGTCGACCTTACCGCGGATAGCGGCAGCCGTAAGGATACGCGTCGTTTCCTGGAAGGAAGCGGCGGAGAGGAAGGACTCGGTACGCAGCGAGGCCTTGGTGATACCAAGCAGCTCGGGCTTGGTTTCGGCCAAGCGCAGACCGATCTCCCCGGCGTCGATACGAGCCTTTATGGCTTCGTTCTCGGCCGCAAGCTCCATCACGTCGACGATCGCGCCGTCAAGCAGATCGGTGTCGCCACGGTCAAGCACGCGCACCTTGCGCGTCATCTGACGGGCGATAACCTCGATGTGCTTATCGTTGATCTCTACGTCTTCACCGCGGTATACCTTCTGTACCTCGCGGATGATATAGTCGTAGGCCGCCTGCAGACCGTTGTTTTCGAGAATATCAACGGGATACAGGGCACCCTCGGTCATAGCCTGGCCGCGATGGACGGGGGCACCGTCCTCGATGATAAGGCGCATACCAAAGGGGATATCGTAGATCTTCTGCTGCGATTCGGGAATACCCTCTACGTCGATGCGGACGTGATGGATCTTCTTATCGGCGATGATATGGGCGATACCGTCGTTTTCGGCAACGACAGCGGTCTTCTTCGGACGGCGGGCTTCAAACAGCTCGACGACACGGGGCAGACCCTGGGTAATATCCGAACCCGCAACACCACCGGTGTGGAAGGTTCTCATCGTAAGCTGGGTACCCGGCTCACCGATCGACTGGGCGGCGATAACACCGACCGCTTCTCCGATGCTGACGGGCTTGCCGGAAGCAAGGTCGGCACCGTAGCAGTGCGCGCAAACACCGCGGCGCGCGTGGCAACGCAGGATCGAACGAACCTCGACGCTGATAACGCCGGCATCCTCGATCTCCTTGGCCATCGGCTCGGTGATCATCTGCCCTGCCTCAACCATAACCTTACCGGTTACGGGATGCAACACGGGATCGATGGTATAACGGCCGTTAAGACGCTCGGAAAGCGATTCAAGCGGCTTGCCGTTTTCGGTGATCGCGCTGACGGTGATACCCTCGCGCGAGCCGCAATCCTCTTCGCGGATGATGACCTCTTGCGAAACGTCTACGAGACGGCGGGTAAGATAACCCGAGTCAGCGGTACGAAGAGCGGTATCCGAAAGCGATTTACGCGAACCCTTCGCGCCCATGAAGTATTCAAGCATGGTAAGGCCTTCGCGGAAGTTCGATTTGATCGGGATCTCCAGCGTTTTACCGTCGGTCGCGAACATAAGTCCGCGCATACCGGCCAGCTGACGAAGCTGCTTGATCGAACCACGGGCACCCGAGGTCGCGATGATGTTGATAGAGTTGTATTTGTCAATGCCCTCGGTCAGGCGCTTGGTCACCGCGTCGGTGGTCTCACCCCAAACGGCGATGGTGTTCTTGTAGCGCTCTTCCTCGGAAAGTTCACCGTCCTCAAAGCGTTCGCGAATGTCGGCAACCTGCTGCTCAGCCTTCGCGATCAGCTCCTTCTTCTCGGGCGGGATGGTCATATCGTAAACCGAGATAGAGATCGAGCCCTTGGTCGAATACTTATAGCCCATCGTCTTGATATCGTCAAGAACAACGGCGGCCGCGGCAAAGTCGTGCGACTTGATGGTGCGGTCAACGATCTTCTTCAGATCCGACGAGGTGGTAACGAAATCGATCTCAAGGTCGCATACGCGATCAAGGTCGGTTCTGTCAACGTATCCGAGATCCTGCGGGATCTTGCTGTTGAAGATAAGGCGGCCGAGGGTGGCGTTGATCACGCGGCTGTATACCTCGCCGTTTACCTCACGCTCTACGCGCACCTTGATGGGGGCGTGCAGACCGATCACGTGGTTTTCGTAAGCCATAACGGCCTCGTTGAAATCACGGAAGGTCATACCGGCGCCGGGCTCATCCTCGCGAAGCATGGTAAGGTAGTAGGAGCCGAGAACCATATCCTGCGAGGGCGTGGTAACGGCTTTCCCGTTCATGGGCTTCAGAAGGTTGTTGGCGGAAAGCATCAGGAAGCGAGCTTCGGCCTGCGCTTCGGCGGAAAGCGGTACGTGTACCGGCATCTGGTCACCGTCAAAGTCGGCGTTAAAGGCGGTACATACCAGCGGGTGAAGCTTGATGGCGCGGCCTTCAACAAGGATCGGCTCGAACGCCTGGATCGAAAGACGGTGAAGCGTCGGGGCGCGGTTAAGAAGAACCGGATGCTCTTTGATAACGTATTCAAGGGCGTCCCAAACCTCGGGGCATACGCGCTCGACCTTCTTCTTGGCGTCCTTAATGCTGTTGGCCTTCTGGGTCTCGATAAGGCGCTTCATAACGAAGGGCTTAAAGAGCTCAAGCGCCATTTCCTTCGGCAGACCGCACTGGTAGATCTTCAGCTCGGGACCGACAACGATAACCGAACGGCCCGAATAGTCAACACGCTTACCGAGCAGGTTCTGACGGAAGCGGCCCTGCTTACCGCGCAGCATCTCGGAAAGAGACTTCAGGCTGCGGTTGGAGGCACCGGTGACCGCCTTGCCGCGACGGCCGTTGTCGATAAGAGCGTCAACGAACTCCTGCAGCATACGCTTTTCGTTACGGATGATGATGTCGGGCGATTCCATCTCGATCATCTTCTTCAGACGGTTGTTACGGTTGATCACGCGACGGTAAAGCTCGTTAAGGTCACTCGTAGCGAAGCGACCGCCGTCCAGCTGTACCATAGGACGGATATCGGCGGGAATGACCGGCAGACAGTCAAGGATCATCCACTCGGGGCGGTTGCCCGATTTACGGAAATCGTCAACGACCTCAAGACGCTTGATGATCTTGATCTTCTTCTGACCGCCCGCGTTCAGCATCTCCTCGCGAAGCTCACGCGAAAGAGTGTCAAGATCCAATTCGCGCAAAAGCTCCTTGATCGCTTCGGCACCCATGCCGACACGGAAGTCGTTTTCGTATTTTTCATAGAAGCTGTTGTACTCGGGCTCGGACAGAAGCTGCTTCTTTTCAAGCGGCGTATCGCCGGGATCAAGCACGACGTAGCTGGCGAAGTAAAGCACGCGCTCCAAGGACTTCGGGGGCATATCGAGCAGAAGCCCCATACGCGAAGGAACGGCGCGGAAGTACCAGATATGCGATACGGGAGCCGCAAGCTCGATATGACCCATGCGCTCACGTCTGACCTTTTTGCTGGTGACCTCTACTCCGCACTTCTCGCAGACCTTGCCCTTAAAGCGGCGGCCTCTTTTATATTTGCCGCACTGGCACTCGTAATCCTTCTGCGGCCCGAAGATGGTCTCGCAGAAAAGACCGTTACGCTCGGGCTTGAGCGTACGGTAGTTGATGGTTTCGGCCTTGGTGACCTCGCCGTGCGACCAAGAGCGAATCATATCGGGCGATGCCAGACCGATTTTGATCGAATCAAAAATTCTTGCCATATTTTTCATGGTCGCCCCGAGCTTACGCACGGGGCGTTTTCCCCTCTCTTAAATTAACGGTATCTCGAATTTCAAATCAGAAGTCGGCGTCATCGCTGCCTTCGTCATACAATTCCTCGGCGAACTCCTCGGCAAAATCATCCTCTTCGTCAGAGTAATATTCGTCGTCGGAATCGTCGATGGTCTCCTCTTCCTCGATGGGCAACGGCTCATCCAAAGGCTCAAGCTCGCTGACCGAGCCGAGCATAGGTCCGTCATCCTCATCCACAAGCTCGGAAAGCTCGATCTCCTCGCCCGCCTCGTCAAGCACGCGAACGTCAAGGGCAAGAGACTGAAGCTCTTTAACCAGAACCTTGAAGGATTCGGGGATACCGGGTGTCGGGATATTCTGGCCTTTTACGATAGCCTCGTAGGTCTTTACACGGCCGGTCACGTCGTCACTCTTCACCGTCAGGATCTCCTGCAGGGTGTAAGCGGCGCCGTAAGCTTCCAGAGCCCAAACCTCCATCTCACCGAAACGCTGACCGCCGAACTGGGCTTTGCCGCCGAGAGGCTGCTGCGTGACCATCGAGTAAGGACCGTTGGAACGGGCGTGGATCTTATCGTCAACCAGATGGTGAAGCTTCAAATAATACATAACGCCAACGGTAACGGGGTTATCGAAGGCTTCGCCGGTACGGCCGTCGTAAAGCGTGACCTTACCGTCGATAACCACGACGTGCTCACGCTGACGAAGCTCGGCCAGCTTTTCGGCATCCTGCTCGTAGATCGGGTCTACGCGCTGCAGATCCTTCTTGCCGTTTTCGTCGGTGACCTCGATAAAGAGAGCCTTACCGAGAACGTTCTCACCGTCGCGGATCTCACGGGCGTACTTGGCTTCGCACAGACACTCGATGATGTCCTGCTCGTTGGCGCCGTCAAAAACGGGCGTCATGATCTTATAGCCAAGGCGCTTGGCGGCGATACCGAGGTGTACCTCAAGCACCTGCCCGATGTTCATACGGGAAGGAACGCCGAGGGGGTTCAGAACGATATCGACCGGCGTACCGTCGGCAAGGAAAGGCATATCCTCGGGAGGCAGAATACGCGAAACAACGCCCTTGTTACCGTGGCGGCCCGCCATTTTGTCACCGACCGAGATCTTACGCTTCTGCGCAACGTAAACGCGGACGACCTTATTAACGCCGGGAGGCAGATCGGAGGAATTGGAACGGTCGAAGACCTTAACGTCAACGACGATACCCGATTCGCCGTGCGGCAGCTTCAGTGAGGAATCCTTTACCTCTCTTGCCTTCTCGCCGAAGATGGCGCGAAGCAGGCGCTCTTCGGGGGTAAGCTCGGGCTCACCCTTCGGGGTAACCTTACCGACGAGAATATCGCCGGAGCGGACCTCGGTACCGATCTTAACGATACCGTCGGCATCCAGATCCTTCAAGGCGTCTTCACCGACGTTCGGGATCTCACGGGTGATCTCCTGCGGGCCGAGCTTGGTATCGCGGGCTTCCATCGAATGCTCTTCGATGTGAATAGAGGTATAGGTATCGTTACGGACGAGGTTCTCGTTCAGAAGAACGGCGTCCTCGTAGTTATAGCCTTCCCAGGTCATGAAGGCGATGGTGGCGTTCTTACCCAGCGAGATCTCGCCGTTGGCGGTCGCGGGACCGTCGGCAATGACCTCACCCTTTTCTACGCGATCCCCGTTGGAAACGATGGGGCGCTGGTTGATACAGGTGCCCTGGTTCGAGCGCTTGAACTTGATCAGATGATAGGTATCCTTCGTACCGCTGTCGTTAAGGACCGTGATGATATCCGAGGTGGCCTTTTCAACGATACCGCCCTCTTTGGCAAGGACGACGGCGCCCGAGTCTCTGGCCGCCTTGTATTCCATACCGGTGGCAACGAAGGGCTGCTCGGTCACCATAAGCGGAACCGCCTGCTTCTGCATGTTCGAGCCCATCAGCGCACGGGTATTGTCGTCGTTTTCCAAGAAGGGGATCATCGCGGTGGCAACCGAAACGACCATCTTAGGCGAAGCGTCCATATAATCGATCTTATTGCGATCGACCTCAACGATCTCGGACTTATCGCGGGCGATAACCTTTTCGTTGATGAAATGCCCCTCTTCGTCGAGCGGCTCGTTCGCCTGCGCGATCACGAAATTGTCCTCGATATCGGCGGTCATGTAGTCGATGACGTCGGTAACGCGACCGGTCTTTTGGTCGACCTTACGGTAGGGGGCTTCCAGGAAGCCGTATTCGTTGATCTTGGCGTAGGTCGCAAGATAGGAGATAAGCACGATGTTCTGACCTTCGGGCGTTTCGATCGGGCAGATACGGCCGTAGTGCGTGTGGTGAACGTCACGAACCTCAAAGGAGGCACGGTCACGGGTAAGACCGCCGGGGCCGAGAGCCGAAAGGCGGCGCTTATGCGTCAGCTCGGCCAGAGGGTTATTCTGATCCATGAACTGCGAAAGCGGCGAAGAGCCGAAGAATTCGCGGATAGCGGTCGCCACGGGGCGGACGTTGACCAGCGACTGAGGCGTCATATCCTCGGTGTCGTGTACCGACATACGCTCCTTGATGTTTTTATCCATACGCGACATACCGATGCGCATCTGGTTCTGCAGAAGCTCACCGACACAACGCAGACGGCGGTTGCCGAGATGGTCGATATCGTCGCAGCTTCCGATGCCGTGCGAAAGGGCCAGAAGGTAGTTGATCGAAGCAAAGATATCGGCCTTGGTGATGTGCTTCGGCGAAAGCTCGGAAGCGCGAAGGGTGGCCGCCTCTTTGATCGCGTCAACGTCGCCGGCCGCTTCTTCCATGATCTCGGAAAGAACCGAGAAGCGGACCTTCTCGTTGATGCCGCAATCGGCAAGATCAAAGCCGAGAACGTCGATGGCGCGAACGGCATCGTTACCGAAGATCTTGACCTCGGTGCCCATAACGTCAAGAACGTAGACCTCGTTGACGGCATTCTTCTCAAGGACCTCGCAATCAAGACGCGAAAGAACCTTCCCCTCCTCAAAGAGGATCTCACCGGTCAAGGGGCTGATAACGGGGCGCGAAAGGCTGAAGCCGCGCACACGGGTGGCAACGTTCAGCTTTTTATCGAATTTATAACGGCCGACGGCGGACAGATCGTACCGCTTCGGGTCGAAGAACATATTGTTTACAAGCAGCTGCGCGCTCTCGATGATCGGGGGCTCGCCGGGACGAAGCTTTTTGTAAATCTCTTTCAGAGCGGCCTCGGCAAGCGTGGTATTCTCTTCCTCAGCGCTCTTGCGGCTTTCATCCTTACCAAGGGTAGCGGTGATCATTTCCTCGTTGCCAAACATTTCGAGAATGGCTTCGTCGGTCTCCACCCCAAGGGCACGGACGAGCGTGGTTACGGGAAGCTTTCTCGTCTTATCGATCTTGACGTTAAAGATCCCCGAGGCATCGGTCTCGTATTCAAGCCACGCGCCACGGTAGGGAATAACCATGTTGGCGTAGCTGTGGTTTCCGTTTTTATCTACGTTGCAGCTGTAATAGATGCCGGGGGAACGAACGAGCTGCGAAACGATAACGCGCTCGGCACCGTTGATAACGAAGGTACCGCTTTCGGTCATCAGGGGGAAGTTCCCCATATAGATCTGATCCTGCTTCACCTCACCCGTCTCTTTATTCGCAAGACGGACAAGCATTTTAAGCGGCGCTTCGTAGGTCGCGTCACGCTCTTTGCACTCCTCGACCGAATACTTCGGGGTGGAGTCGATGGTGAAGTCAACGAAATCGATCGAAAGGTTGCCGGTGTAGTCGTTGATCGGCGACACGTCGCGCAGGACCTCTTTCATCCCTTCGTTGCAGAACCACTCGAAAGACTTCTTCTGTACCTCGATGAGGTTCGGCATCTCCAAGGCTTCGTTGATCTTGGAGAAGCTGAGTCTTGTGGTTTTACCGAGCTTTGCTGGTTTTAGCATCGTAGAATCACTCACTTTCATCATTTCCCGCTTGTTCAGAAAGGCCCGTTTTCTGTGCGGAAAATGCGGTTTTTTTGGTCGGCCGCGCTAAATTATACTATAATTATAATATAGGACAAGCCAACAGTAGGCAGTTTATAATTATATCACCCGATATTCCTTATGTCAAGGGATTTTTTTCAAAAAAAGAAAAATATTTTTTGTAAAATTTCGATGCTATAATTGTAAACTTTCTGTAAATTGTGATATTTTTGCTTTTGATACCGCCCTTCGTTACTTTTTTCATCCTTATTAATATACGCACGCACGCGAAAGCGTTTTCTTTTTATCCCGCCCGCTTTTTTTTCATTACTTCATTATGCCGATTTTCTTGACTTTTTTTTAGCCAACTGTTACAATAGAGAAAAACAAAAGGAGGAAAAGCCATGCTCAACGAAGCCCTGCTTCGCCCTTACCTGACCGCAGACGTGTCTCTTTCCTTCTTCGATACCCTCCCCTCCACGAACACAAGCCTTATGGCTGCCGCAAAAAGCGGGGAGCCCAACAAAAGCGTATATATCGCAGCTACCCAAAGCGCGGGGAGAGGGCGGCGCGGACACAGCTTCGTATGCCCAAGGGATGCCGGGCTGTATTTCAGCATGCTGCTGCGCGGACCTATCAAAAAAAGCGCCGTCCCTCTGCTTACCCCCTATACCGCCGTGATCGTTGCCGAAGCCATCGAAGCGCTTTGCCCGCTTTCGGTCGAGATCAAATGGGTAAACGATCTCTTTATACAAGGAAAAAAGGTTGCGGGCATTTTAACCGAAGGGGAATTTTCCGGCGACGGTGATCTTTCCTTTGCGGTGATCGGGATCGGCCTTAACCGCACCCCCGCCTCTTTGCCACAGGAGGTTGCCGCGATTGCCTCTTCGCTCGGAAGCTTTGCCCCCCCGCCCGAGGCCGCCCCCCTGCTTGCCGAGATCATCAACCGTTTTTACAGCAATCTATCCCGCCTTTTCGACGCTTCCTTTCTGCCGGAATACCGCCGCCGCTCCCTGCTTCTTGGGAAGCGGGTCCATACCGTTATCGGCGGAAAAACCGTAGAGGGGATCGCCCGAAGCATTGATGAAAGCGGCGCTCTTCTTTTGGATACGCCAAGCGGAACGATCTGCCTGCAAGCCGGCGAGGTAAGTGTTAAATTGTAAAGTTATCTTTTTGTTTTTTAATAATTAAAAGGGGTTGTTCGCTTTTTTTGCGAACAACCCCTTTTCTATGTAGTTATCTTTTTTCATAGCACTGCCAGCTTTTCGACCGCGCTTTCCTCCTCGATGCAGACCCCATGCTCCTTCAAGATGGCCAATTGTATCCCGCCGCTTTTGCGCGTTCCGTACTCCTCGATAAAGCTATATTCGCTGATAGCGCTAACGCTCATGATGCTGCTTTGCAGCTTCTCGCGGATCACGAGATAATAGGCCCCATTCCTTGCGTAGGCGGCGCTCTCGTCGGTATACCCGCACGCCTTCAGCTTTTTGCAGACCGACAACAGCGTATCCAGCGATTCAAAGCGGTATATGCTTTGGGTCCCCCGTACCAAGGAGATCGGCGCAAGGCAGGGCTTACCGCCCCCCTCCCCAACCTTGGTGACGTACATTTCGCATCCCCCGCCGCGCGAGGGATAGACCTGGATAAAGAGCTTATCCCCGCAGCCGTCAAAGCCGGTCCTCTGCTTGGCAAGATCCAAGATCTGCCACAGGGCGCTTCTCGTTTCGGTATTATCGTAATCCATGCTCTCACTGTCAAGGCGGTATTTCTCCATATCCGCAAGCGAAAGCATGATCTTAAGCTTGCTTTCGTTGATCCTGAGTAATTCCATATACCTTCTCCCTTCGTTTCATCTTTATCCATTATACGCGCACGAAGGGGAAAAAGAAACCTGCAAATCCTACCCGCTTCGGTAAAAAAAGAAAAAAAACCACCCTTGGCGCCATCTTTCGCCAAGGGTGGTCGTATTTTCATTTGCTTTATGCGTTTTCAATGGTATATTTCGTGCCCTGCGCGGTATCCTGCAAAATAACCCCGCGCGAAGCGAGCTCTGCGCGGATACGGTCTGCTTCCGCGTAATTTTTGCTCTTCTTGGCGGCGGCGCGGGCGGCGATCTGCTCTTCGATATACGAGATCAGCTCGCTATCCGCACATTCCTCCTTCACGAAACCGAAAAGCTCGGTCATCTCGCGAAGGATCGCTCTTCCCTCTTCGGCGGCGCCCCGAGTCAGCGTACCGCTTCCGATCGCCTTATTGAGAAGACTGACGAGATCGAAGATCGAAGCGATCCCCGCCCCCGTATTAAAATCGTCGTCCATCGCCTCGATCATCGCGTCACGGCAGGCCGCAAAGGCCGCAACCGTTTCTTTTTCCGCTTCAAGAACAGCGTCGCCCTCGGCCTTCCCGATATAGAAATCAAGCGAATCGGCGCAGTTGAAGATACGATCAAGCGCGGCCTTGGCCTGCTCGATAATATCCTTGGAGAAGTTGATGGGGCTGCGGTAATGCGAAGAAAGGATGAAATAGCGGATCGGCAGATATCCGTATTGCTCGGCGATCTCGCGCACCGTGAAAAAGTTGCCGAGCGATTTGGACATTTTGCGGTTATCGATGTTGATATAGCCGTTATGCAGCCAATAGCGGGCAAAGGGAGAGCCGTTGCAGCACTCGGATTGCGCGATCTCGTTTTCGTGGTGGGGGAAGATAAGATCCTGCCCGCCGCAATGGATATCGATCGTCTCACCGAGATATTTTTTGACCATGGCCGAGCATTCGATATGCCAGCCGGGGCGCCCTTCTCCCCACGGCGAAGCCCACGCCGGCTCACCGGGCTTAGCGGCCTTCCAAAGGGCGAAATCCAAGGGATCTTCCTTTTGGTCGTTTACGTCAATGCGCGCGCCCGAATCCAGATCCTCAATCGCTTGCCCCGAAAGTTTCCCGTAATCCTTGAAGCGACGGGTACGGAAATACACGTCTCCGTTCATCGGATAGGCGTAGCCCTTCTCGACAAGACCCGAAACGATCGAAAGAATGGTATCGATGTTATCGGTAGCGAGCGGATGCACGGTGGCCGGACGTACGCCAAGCCCCTCGGCATCGGTAAAATATTCCTTTATGTAGCGGGCGGCGATATCGCTGTACCCGACCCCTTCTTCGTTCGCGCGGCGGATCACCTTATCGTCGATATCGGTGAAATTCTGCACGAAGGAAACACGAAAGCCGCGGTATTCGAAATAGCGGCGAAGCATATCGAAAACCACGAAGCAGCGCGCATTGCCGACGTGGAAGAAATTATAGACCGTAGGCCCGCAGGCGTACATTTTGACTTCCCCCTCGGTAAGCGGCACGAACGGCTCTTTTTTAGCGGTAAGCGTGTTATACAGTTGGATCATAGACCGACACCTCGATTTTTACTTTATCTTAATGATAATTATATATAATCTATTCTTTTTTGTCAAGCGGATTGCCGTATTTTTCGGCTTTTCTTCGCCCTTTATCAAAAAGAGCGATCACCCCACCGAAAAGAAGCAAAACGCCAAAGGCGCGCCGCGCGTAGACGGGGGTGACAAAGAGGGTAAGAAGCGCCCCGAGGCCTACCCCCAAAAAGCCGGAAAGCAGCATCGGAAAAAGGCGCTCTCCGCGAAAGCGCCCCGCGCGAAGGCTGACGAGCGTGGAGGCAAGCGAGGCAAGGAGAAAAAACAATAGGTTTACCCCCTGCGCCTCGTATTGAGGAAGACCCAACGTATCGATAAGATACAAAAGATAAAAGCCGCCGTTGCCGACCCCCATACCGGTAAGGACCGAAAGAACAAGCAAAAGAAAAAATCCGCTCATAAAAACAAAAGCCTCGCCCCCGATATGAGTAAAAGAAGCGCGAAGACCGTCTGCAAAAGAGAGTGACTTATCCGCCCGAGAAGAGTGGCGCCGATTGCCCCGCCGATCAGCGACGGAAGCAGAATCGGTAGGGCCGCATCCGGCTTTACGTGCCCCGCCGCAAAGTAAAGTATCGTTGTCAATAAAGAGAAAGAAAGGACGCACAAGGTCGAAATAGCCATTATTTCATCGCGACCTCCCCGATGCAAGCGCGAGAGTCCAAGCACGAGGATCATCCCCGCCCCCATGCCGAAAAAGCCGTTTACCGCCCCGGCCAAAAGGCAGATAAGGTATAACCGAAGAT
>JAZRFI010000161.1:0-4323 GCA_045661285.1 Eubacteriales bacterium
TTGAGGCGCGGCTTTCGCGCCCCACCCCCGAAACGGCTCTCGGGGTGTCAACCGCCGACAGCCTGCGCCTTCGCGTTGCGGGGGCAGAAAGCTTTGGGGCTGATCTTTTTTTAAGTCTGCACACGAATGCTTCCTCGCTACCCGCGGCAACCGGAAGCGAGGCTCTCGTCTATTCCGAGACAACGCCCGCTTACCGCATCGGGGAGGTGGTGCTGGATGCGATGTGCGATGCAACCGGGCTTGATAATCGCGGGGTAAAGGTGCGCCCGGGGTTATACGTATTACGGCGAACGAGTATGCCCGCCGTGATGCTGGAGCTTGGGTTTATCACCAACGCGGGGGATGCCGCCCTGATGGCCGATTCCCCGCGGCTTTTCGCAAGGGGGATCTATAACGGCCTTAGGCGTTATTACGGGGTATAGGAAAGAAGGAGGGCGGGCGCCGCCCTCCCTTTTTTATTCAAGGTCCAATCGGTCGCAGGAAAGAAATTCTTGCGCCGCCGCCACGCTGTCGGTCTCAAAAAGGTGAGAGGCACCGCAGCTTTGGCAGAAAACGCGCACGCCCCTCTCGGTCATTTCCATATCGTATTCACCGCTGTGGCAGGGGCAGTGGATGGCCCCGTCGGCCTCCAGCTCCTTCACCATAAAGCGGATGATATCGTAGATCTGGGCATCGGGCAAAACGTCGGGGGTAACCGTTTCATCCCCGAAATCCTTCCCGTCTTCGTTCTCGGTTGGGAAGCGGACCGAAAGCTCGTTAAAAAGCTTTTCCAGCTCCTCGGTGCATTTTTGCGCGGTGGTATCCACCTTTTCCTCGTCCTGCCCGAAAAAGGCGATATTGATCGAGGTGTAGGGGCAAGCGTACACGAAAAGCTCCTTCGTGAAGAAAAGCGACTTCGAGATGGTGAACTGATGATTCTTTTCACAGAAAAGGCAGGGGACGGTAATGCGGATCTTGTCGTCGTTTGTGGCAACGGCGCTCATTTCGCCCCCTCTTCCGCAGCTGCAGCGCATGCGAAGCATACGGTTTTTGGAAAGGGCAAAGGTGCCCGCGATCCCCTTGGTGGCCGAAGCGCACTTGGGACAGCGGAAGGCGATATGGGTCAGCTTTTGGTTTAAGATCATAAAAATACCTCAGGATTTTGATGTAAGAGCGAGAACGCCGTTTTCGGTGATAAGAGCCGATACCGAAAAATCAAAGGTACCGTGGGGGAGGCTTTCGCTTATAAAATCGGCGTAAACGACCCCAAGCGCCGTTCCCTCAAACCGTGACAGAAAGCGGTCGTAGTAGCCCTTTCCGTAGCCAAGGCGATACCCGGATCGGTCAAAGGAAAGACCGGGTACCAAGCAAAGCGTGGCGGGGGCAAAGGAAAAGACCGGCGCGTCGGACGGCGGCTCTAAAATGCCGTATTTTCCGGGAGAAAGCTCTGAAAACGAAGTAATAAGGTGAAAGGACATTTCCCCTTCGCCGTAGCAACGCGGAAAGGCAAGCCGCTTTCCCTTTGCAAGGGCGGCTTCACAGACCGGGAGAATATCGACCTCCTCGCCCTTTGGCGCGTAGGCTAAAAGGGTAGAGGCGTAACGAAAGGCGGCGGATTGCAAAACGCGGCTCGCAATCGCTTCGTCAAGCGCCCTTTTTTCTTCGCTTGAAAGTGCCTTTCTTTTTTCCTTGAAATACGCCCGCAAACCGTCCTTTTCGGCTTTGATGTTCATAAGGCTTTTTTACAGCTCGGCAAAGCACTCGCATCCGAGAAAGGCTGCGCGGCTGACCTCTTTTGCGACCTCTTCTCCCTTCATAAGCGAAAGAAGACGTACGGCAAAAGGGGAGGCCGCCCCCATACCGATCGCGGTGGTGATATTCCCATCGGTCACAACGGGCTCTTTGGTAACGGTCGCGCCGAGAAGCTGAGCGGTAAAGCGCTCGTTCGGGTAGCAGGTAGCCGTTTTCCCTTTTAAAAGCCCTCTTTTTCCAAGGACGTACGGGGCGGCGCAGATCGCGGCAAGATGCCCGCCGTTTGCAAGCGTTTTTTCAATGAAGCGGGAAACGAAGGGGGATGCGTCCAAATGATCGGCCCCCGGGATCCCACCCGGCAGAATAAGAAGGTCAATAGGCTCTGTCACCTCGTCGGGGGTGATATCGGCCTCAATCTTGATACCGTGCGAGCCAACGATCTCTTTTCCCGTAATGCCAACCGTTTTTACTTCACAGCCGCCGCGGCGAAGCACGTCAAGCGGCGTCGCGGCTTCGATCTCCTCGCACCCGTCGGCCAAAAGCAAATAGATCATAATAACACTCCTTTAATCCGAATAATCGCCGTAGCGCTGCTCGTATTCGGCGCGATCGATCAGGACCTCGCGCGGACGGCTGCCGCCCTGGGCTTCGCCCACGATCCCCATATCGTACATCGCGTCGATATAGCGCGAGGCGCGGCCGAAGCCGATCCCGATACGGCGTTGCAGCATCGAGGTGGAAATGGTTCCGCTGGCAAAGGCAACGTCGAGGACCTTACGGAAGATGGGGTCACTCATCATGCCGTCAAAGCTGACGTCACCGCCCTCACCGTCCTCGTCATCGTTATGCTGGGCGCACTTGGCGGCCTCTTTTTCGATACCCGCGAGAATATTGTCGTCAAAGACCGCGTCTCCGACCTTATCGCGCAGGAAGTTCACGACCTCCTTGACCTCGTCGTCGTCAACGAACGCGCCCTGTACGCGGAAGGGGGTACCCTGCGGGGCAAAGAGCATATCGCCCTTAGGCAGAAGCTTTTCGGCGCCCGCGATATCGAGAATGGTACGCGAGTCGACCTGCTGGTTTACGCGGAAGGCGATTCTTGTCGGGATATTGGCCTTGATATCGCCCGTGATGACCTTGACCGAGGGGCGCTGTGTACCGATGATCAGATGGATGCCCGCCGCGCGCGCCTTTTGCGCGATACGGCAGATCGAATCCTCAACCATCTTACGGGCCGACATCATCAGATCGTTCAGCTCGTCGATAACGATAACGATCTTCGGCAGCTTTTGCAAGCCCTCTTTTTCGCAATGGCGGTTGTAGTGCTTGATATTACGCACGCCCGCCTCTTCGATAAGGTCGTAGCGCCGTTCCATCTCGGCTACCGCCCAGTTCAGGGCGCCCGCCGCCTTGGTGGGGTCGGTAACGACCGGAACCAAAAGATGCGGAATCTTGGAATAGATGTTAAATTCGACCTTCTTCGGGTCGATAAGGATCAAGCGTACGTCCTCGGGCGCGGCCTTATAAAGCAGACTGACGAGGATCGAGTTGTTACAGAC
Source organism: Eubacteriales bacterium (assembly GCA_045661285.1). Taxonomy (GTDB): domain Bacteria; phylum Bacillota; class Clostridia; order Oscillospirales; family CAG-272; genus UBA1740. Next base: position 3,291 of record JAZRFI010000161.1, read on the forward strand.
CGATTTACCCATACCGGTAGCGCCCGCTATCAGCATATGCGGCGCCTCGGCAATGTCGTATAGGATCGGGCTGCCCGTGATATCGCAGCCGATGGCTACGTTGGTCTTGGATTCTGCGTTCTTGAAAGAGTCCGAATCAATAAGCGAACGGATACGCACAAGGTTGGGCGTGCGGTTCGGTACTTCTACGCCGATGGTGGATTTGTTGGGGATCGGCGCTTCGATACGCACCCCTTGGGTACTGAGCTTCTGGGTGATGTCGTTGGCGTAGGTCGCGACCTTATCAACGCGAATGCCGTCCTTCTGAATAAATTCGTAGCGCGTGATACGCGGGCCTCTTGAATAACCCGTGATGCGGATCGGGATCCCAAAGCTTTGCAGGACCTGCACGAGGGTATCCGAATTGCGCTGGATCTCCTCTTGAAGGTTGCCTTCGGGCTCAAGCGTCGGTACCTGCAAAAGCGAGATCGGGGGGAAGGTGTAAGGATTTGGCTGGGCCTTTTGGATAGGCTTTTGCGGCGGGGCCTCTCTTTCGGGCTCTCTTTCGGGATTTTTCACGAAATCACCGGGGGCGTGAGAGGGCGTTTCGGTAAGCGGGAGGACCCTTTCGGGGATATCCTCGGAGACGGGGATCGGTGGCTCTTCGTCGGGAAGGATTGCTTGAGCCGTCTCTTTCTGCAAAAGCTCATCGGCCTCGGCCTGACGTTGGGCGGCGCTTTTTACGCAGACCGGTTCGCTGATCGTGATGCGCCGAAAATCCTCAACGCCGCGGAAGGGAAGCTCGTTTTCGGGGGGCTTGGGCGTGAAGGTCGGCTCGCTTTCGATCGGCTCTTGCGCGCTCAATTCACTCTCGCCGGAAGAGGCGATCTCGACCTCGTTCTTTCTATCCAAGAAATCCGAAACCGGATAGGAAACGATACGCTCGCGGTTGCGAAGCTTTTCACGGATCTTTCTTTCCTTGTATTCACGCAGCTCCTCTTCGCTCGGAAGAAGTCGGATCGTAGCCATGTCGTTCTGTGAGCCAAGGAGTTGA
>JAZRFI010000162.1:0-13722 GCA_045661285.1 Eubacteriales bacterium
TTGACTTTCTTCCATCATTATTATATTCCTTTTCTATCGCCGTTTCCTCCCTCCGACGTATCGTATACGCCTCTCGGTCGGAGAACGGCGATTTCTGCCCAAAATCCGTGCGTCTTGACTTCGTATTTTGACATAACCGAAAAGGAAAAGGGATACAGAATTTGTATCCCTTTTGTTTTTGTAAAAATTACTTTACAACAATATTGACGATGCGCTTGGGGACGTAGATCTCCTTGACGATGGTCTTGCCGGCGAGCGCGTCGGCCACCTTGGGGCTTGCCTTCGCGGTGGCGATGGCGGTATCCTTATCGACCTCGGCGGGAAGCATGATGACGTCACGCAGCTTGCCGTTCAGCTGAACCGCGATCTCGATCATCGAATCGATCGTTTTGGCTTCGTCATAGCTCGGCCATTCGGAAAGGGCTAACAGACCATTTCCGCCAAGCCCCTCGTAGATCTCCTCAGTCAGGTGGGGGGCAACGGGGCAAAGCAGCTTGATGAAGGTGATCAGCTCACACTTCGTAAGGCTACCAACCTCAAAGATCTTATTAAGAAGCTCCATCAACGCGGCGATGGCGGTGTTGAACTTCATCTCCTCAAAGTCGGAAGAGACCTTCTTGATCGTCTTATGGAAGGCACTTTCAAGGGCAGGCGTTACACCTTCGCCCTTCGCCATTTCGGCAAGATCGCAAACTCTTTCCAAGAAGCGCTTGCAGCCCTTGACCGAGTTCTCGTTCCAGGGCGCGGCCGAGCCGTAATCGCCCATAAAGAGAACGTAGGTGCGAAGGACGTCGGCTCCGTATTCGTTGACGATATCCAAGGGGTCTACGACGTTGCCCTTCGATTTACTCATCTTATCACCGTCGGGCCCCAGGATCAAGCCTTGCGCGGTACGCTTGGCGTAGGGCTCTTTGGTGTTGACGGCGCCGATGTCATAAAGGAAGCTGTGCCAGAAGCGCGAATAGATCATATGGCGGGTCACGTGCTCCATACCGCCGTTATACCAGTCGACCGGCATCCAGTATTTGAGCTTCTCGGGATCGGCCAAGGCCTTATCGTTATGGGGATCGATATAGCGGAGGAAGTACCACGAAGAGCCCGCCCACTGGGGCATCGTATCGGTCTCGCGGCGCGCGTCTTTACCGCACTTCGGGCATTTGCATTGGACGAAGGATTCGATCTTGGCAAGCGGCGATTCGCCCCCTTCTCCGGGCTCGAAGTTCTCAACCTTCGGCAAGCGGAGCGGAAGCTCTTCATACGGAACCGGAACCATACCGCAGCTTTCGCAATGCACGATCGGGATCGGCTCGCCCCAATAGCGCTGGCGGTTGAAGGCCCAGTCCTTCATCTTATACTGAACACCCTCTTCGCCGATGCCGCGCTTCTCTAACTCTTCGATCATTCTGGCGATCGAATCCTTTTTGTTAAGGTAGCCGTTCAAGAATTCGGAGTTGATCATCTCACCGTCACCGGTGTAGGCTTCTTTTTCAATATCGCCGCCCTTGATGACCTCAACGATCGGGATTGAGAATTTCTTGGCAAAATCATAGTCACGCCCGTCATGCGCGGGAACCGCCATAATAGCGCCCGTGCCGTAGCCCATCATAACGTAGTCGGCAATATAAACCGGGATCTTCTTCCCGCTCATGGGGTTGATCGCGTCAAAGCCCAAGAGGCGAACGCCGGTCTTATCCTTCACGAGCTGGGTACGCTCAAACTCGGTCTTTTTCGCGCAGGCCTCACGGTAGGCGCGCACCTCGTCCATATTGGCGATGCTGTTTTCGTACTTATCGATAAGCGGATGCTCGGGCGCCACGACCATAAAGGTCACACCGAAGAGGGTATCGGGGCGGGTGGTGTAGATACGCAAAGCATCCTCTTTGCCTTCCAATGCGAAGTTGACGAAAGCGCCGCTCGAACGGCCGATCCAGTTGACCTGCTGCTGCTTGATGGCGGGCAGATAATCGACCCCGTCAAGCCCCTCTAACAGCTTATCGGCGTAGCGGGTGATGCGAAGATACCAAACGTCCTTCGACTTTTGCACGACCTCGCTCTTACAGATGTCGCAACGGCCGCCCTGGCTATCCTCGTTCGAAAGAACGACGCGGCAGGAGGGGCAGTAGTTAACGAGGGCACTGTCACGGAACACAAGACCCTTTTCAAACATCTGCAAAAAGATCCACTGCGTCCACTTATAATAATCCTCCTCGGTCGTATCGACAACTCTCGTCCAATCGAAGGAGAAGCCGACCTTCTTCAGCTGGTCGGTAAAGCGCTGAATATTCGTATCGGTAACCGCGCGCGGGTGGGTACCGGTTTTGATGGCGTAGTTTTCGGTAGGAAGCCCAAAAGCGTCGAAGCCGATCGGGAAAAGAACGTTATAGCCCTGCATACGGCGAAGGCGGCTGATGACCTCAAGCCCCGAATACGCCTTGATATGGCCTACGTGCATCCCGGCGCCGCTGGGATAGGGAAACTCGACAAGACCGTAGAATTTCGGCTTATCGCTCGTATCCTTGGCAAGGAAAGCCCCTGCCTCTTCCCACTTCTTTTGCCATTTTGCTTCAATCGCGCTAAAATCGTATTTCATGAAAGAAACCTCTCTTCTGTATAGTCCTTCCTTATTATATATCAACCCCCCCACTCTGTCAAGGAAGAAGCAAGAAAAATACAAGAAATTACGAATTTACGCAAAATACATCTTGACAAACCGAAAAACCTTTGTTATAATAATATCCGTTCCTATGCTGCTATGGCTCAGTTGGTAGAGCACATCCTTGGTAAGGGTGAGGTCATCAGTTCGAATCTGATTAGCAGCTCCAAAAGCGTTCTCAATCGAGAACGCTTTTTGTAGTTAAAAAGAAAAAGGTTGCTTTCGCAACCTTTTTCTTTTTTGTTTTCCTTATACCGTTCCCGTGATCGTAAGGATCGAAACGCCGGGGATAACGGTAAATTCCCCGGTAATGGGATCCTGCGTATAGGTGGCGGCGGGCACGGTGATGGTACCGCCAAGCGTCGTGAAGACCCCCGTCGCCTGATTGTAAACGTACTGCGTCCCTTCGGTCAGCGGTACGCCGTTAAAGGTGGCGGTAAGATTCGAGAGGATCGGGTCGAAGGTATCGGTCACAACGGCGTTGTCGGTAGCGACCACGGGGGTGTTGCCGTAGTTCTCGATCGTCAGCGTATAGGTGAGGGTTCCATTGCACGCAACGCTTGCGGGGAAAAGCCCCTTGGTGATACGAAGGTCGGCCTCCTCTCTTGCCGTTACGGTTTCGGTAGCGGTGATCAGCTGACATCCGCCGAGAAGCGTGGCGGTGTTGGTGATCTCTCCCTCCGCGTCAAGCGGGGCGGCGCCGGTTACGGTGGCGCTGTAAAGGATCAGCGCGTTCCCACCCGCCGGGACGTTGATGCCCGTAACGGTCAAGGGCTGCGTAGCCGTGACGGTCGGCGCAGGTTGTAAAGTTCCGTTTACATAATAGCGGATAGTCCCCTCGTTATAATCCAGAGGATAGAGCGTTCCGGTGCCGAAGGGATAGGCGCCGAGATCGTCGACAAGCGTGATACCCGTATAAGGGGCGGTTCCCGTGTTGGTAAGGCTTAGGACGTAGGTGATGTTCGATCCTACGGTATAGGTCTCGGTAAGGGCATCCTTCGTAAGCCCCAGCGCCTCAACGATCTCGCCGATTACGGTATTCGAATTCTGCACGAGCCCCCCGTAAATAAGGGTGGCCCGATTCGTAAAGATTGCCATCTTTTTCTCCTTTCTTTTTGGGGGATCGCTCCCCCTAATTATTTTATGAAAGGAGATAGGCCAAGGTGTCTTTTTCTTTTTTCGACAAAAGAAAAAGACCCGAAACGGCCAAACGGTCGTAGGGGTCTTAAAGCCCAAGGCTTTCAAAAAGCGCCCGCTCCCGTTCCCTTTGCTCCTTTGGCAGGGTCGAAAGCTGACTTTTTTTGTCGGAAGAGGAAAGATAGGAAAGCAGGCGGCGGCAGGCATAGTAGGGATAAAGATAGGGCCGCCCGACCATATGGGGATACCGTTTCTCAAGGCTCGCCTTCGGGGGGAAGAGGCGCGAAAGGAAATAGGCGCGCCGCCCACCCTTCTTTTCCTCTGCCGAGGCAAGGCGCCGCTCTCTTTCCCCGTAGAGGCCGCCCGTCAAGAGATACTCGTGCAGCTCCTCGCCCCCTTCATCGAAGGGCGCCCCCTCAAAATAGGAAAGCGAAAGCGCGTGCATCGCGCGGTAGAAGCGGTAGAGCCCCGAAAGGCGCAAAAGCTCTATCGCGCCGCCCGATAGGGTCTTCCCTCTCTCCAAAAGCCAAAGGTCAACGAGGGGGCGCAGCCCGCACCCGCCCATCGAAAAATGCTTGGCCATATGCGCGATATGATAAAAAAGAAGATAATCGGGATGCATCGCGCGGCGGGCGCTCTCGCCCTCGGTCAAAGCCCCCTCAAAGGGGGAAGGGCAAGCGGCGCCGCGATCCCTCTCTTCAAAGAGGGCGTTGTGCAATTCAAGCGTTACCTGCCCACGGATGCCGACCGCAACGTCGTGCGGCGTAGCGGAAAGGACGGTGTAGCCCCCCTTGTCGGTCAAAAGCGAAACCGCGCGGTCACATTCCTCCTTGGGGAGAAGGTAATCGGTGTCGCACGAGGTACGCAGATAGGGCTTCGGGTACAGGGCGCGCAGAACGGCGCCCTTTAAGGGCATATAAAGGATCCCCGCCTCCCCAAGCAGCGCTTCGGCCTTTTTTTCGGCCTCGCTTTGCCGCGTATAGCGGAGAACCCCTTTCAGCTGCTCGCGAAGAAAGGCGTCGTGATCGGGGTAGCCCTCGTCAAGCCCCGCCGAAAGCATCGCCTCGGCAAGCAAAGGGGCAAGATCGTAGCGCTTGGCAAGCGACAGCGCGGCCGCCCGCTCTTCCAGCGGGGGAAGGCGCGGGGGCGCCTCTCCGATCGCCGCCGCGCGGATAAACGAAAAGAAAGAAGAGGGGATATATTTCATAGTCTTTCTCCTTTCTTTTCCTTTTTTGTCTTTTATAATTATCCCTTACGCCAGACCATCTTGTTGACGATGCCGGTGTAGGACTGAATGATCTTGACGACCTTGGTCGATACGTTTTCCTCTACGTAAACGGGAACCGGGATCCCATCATCGCCCGCCTCATTCATATCGACCGCCGTGGATACCGCCTGCAAAAGGCTGTTTTCATCGATCCCCGCCAGTACGAAGCAGGCCTTATCCAAGGCCTCGGGTCTCTCGGTCGAGGTCCGGATACAGACCGCGGGAAAGGGATGCCCTATGCTTGTGAAAAACGAGCTTTCCTCGGGAAGCGTACCGCTGTCCGAAACAACGGCAAAGGCGTTCATCTGCAGCTTGTTGTAGTCGTGGAAGCCGAGCGGCTCGTTCCGAATGACACGCGGATCCAGCGCGAAGCCACTCTTTTCCAAGCGATTGCGGCTGCGGGGATGGCAGGAATAAAGGATCGGCATATCGTATTTCTCGGCCAACTTATTGATCGCGGTGAAGAGACTGATAAAATTCTTTTCGGTGTCGATGTTTTCCTCGCGGTGGGCCGAAAGAAGGATGTATTTTTTCTTTTCAAGACCCAAGCGCTCCAAAACGTCGCTTTTTTCGATCTCGGCAAGATTTTGGTGCAGAACCTCGGCCATCGGCGAGCCGGTCACGTAGGTACGCTCCTTGGGCAGACCGCATTCGTGTAAATACCGACGGGCATGCTCGCTATACGCCAAATTCACGTCCGAAATAATATCCACGATACGGCGGTTGGTCTCCTCGGGCAGGCACTCGTCCTTGCAGCGGTTCCCCGCTTCCATATGGAAGATCGGAATATGCAGGCGCTTGGCCGCGATCGCCGAAAGGCAGCTGTTCGTATCGCCGAGGATCAAAAGCGCGTCGGGCTTGATCTCGTTCATCAGCTTATACGAAGCGTTGATGATATTCCCCACCGTGGCGCCGAGGTCATCGCCAACCGCGTCCATATACACCTCGGGATCGCGAAGCTTCAAATCCTTGAAAAAGACCCCATTGAGGTTATAATCGTAGTTCTGCCCCGTATGGGCAAGGACGGTATCAAAATACCGACGGCACTTATTGATGACCGCCGCAAGCCGAAAGATCTCGGGGCGCGTGCCTACGATGATCAAAAGCTTTAATTTTCCGTTATTCTTGAACCGGACGTCGCTGTAATCTGTTTTAAGCTTGGTTTCCATTATTCCACCGCCTCAAAAAATGTATCGGGATGCTTCGGGTCGAATTGCTCATTCGCCCACATCAAGGTTATCAGCTTTTCGCTATCCGAAAGGTTGATAATGTTATGCGTATAACCGGGAAGCATATGCACGGCCTCGATCTTATCGCCGCTGACCTTGAAATTCAGCACCTCGTCGCTGCCGATCTTGCGCTGTTGGATCAGCCCCTCGCCGCTGACAACGATAAAAAACTCCCATTTGGTATCGTGCCAGTGCTGTCCCTTTGTGATTCCGGGAAGCGAGATATTCACGCTGAACTGGCCGCATTTTTCGCTCTTCAACAGCTCGGTAAAGCTGCCCCTTGCGTCCTCGTTCATCGTGAGCAGGAAGGAGATCTTTTCCTTCGGCAAATAGCTCAGGTACGTGCTGTAAAGCTTTTTGGCAAAGGACCCCTCGGGGATCTCGGGCATAACGAGGGTCTTCGGCTGTTGGCGAAAGCCTTCTAAAAGATCGACGATGCGCCCCAGCGTTTCCTTGTGCGTGGTCGGTACAGCACAGTAGCGCCCGCCCTCACGGAATACGGCACAAACACCGTCAAAATCGCACCGATGCGCCCTACCCTCTAAGGCATCCAGCATTTCGGCAACGAGATCGTCAATATACAAAAGCTCCAGCTCGGTGCTTCGGTCATTCACCGTGATCGCAAGATCGTTGGCCAGATTGTGGCAAAAGGTCGCTACGGCCGAGTTGTAGTTCGGGCGGCACCATTTCCCGAAAATATTCGGGAATCGGTAGACAAGGATCGGGGCGCCGGTCCTTTCGCCGTAGGCGAAAAGAAGCTCCTCTCCCGCCTTTTTGCTTCGCCCATACTCACCGTCGTAGCGCCCGATGCAGCTGGCCTGGATCGACGAGGAGATCATAACGGGACAGAGATTTTGATGCTTGGCAAGCGTATCGAGCAAGAGCGAGGTGAAGCCGAAATTCCCCTTCATAAATTCTTCGGGATCCTTCGGGCGGTTGACCCCCGCCAGATGAAAGACGAAATCCGCCTTTTGGCAGTAGCAGTCAAGAAGCGCCTCGTCGGTGTCGATATCGTATTCGTAGATCTCCCCGATCGAAAGAAGAGGGCGGGTCTTATTTTTTCCCTCTTGTATGTTTCTGAGGGCACAAACGAGATTTTTGCCGACGAAGCCGCCGGCCCCGGTGACGAGTATATTCATCACTTATTTCCCCAACCTTGCAAGCTCTTCCTGAATATACGCAAGGGCCGCGATCTTTTCGCGCGTCTCCTCTACCGTCAAGAGCCTTGTATTGCTGCTGTTGAATTCGGTCAGCGTATTCCGTTCAATATTTCCGTCAACGAAATACTTATCGTAGTTTAAACCGCGCTTATCCGAAGGAACGCGGTAGAAGTTGCCAAGATCGATGGCGTTCGCGCATTCCTCGTTCGTAAGAAGCGTCTCGTACATCTTTTCGCCGTGGCGGATACCGATGATCTTGATCTCGGTCTTCTTCTCTTTATCAAAGAGCGCAATGACCGCACGGGCTTGCGTTTCAATGGTGCAGGCGGGGGCCTTTTGAACCAGAATATCGCCACTTTCGCCATGCTCGAAAGCAAAGAGAACGAGATCGACCGCCTCCTCCAGCGACATGATAAAGCGGGTCATCGCAGGGTCGGTCACCGTGATCGGCTTGCCGGCGCGGATCTGGTCGATCCACAGCGGGATAACCGAGCCGCGGCTGCACATGACGTTGCCGTAGCGCGTGCAGCAGATTTTGGTTCTTTCGGGGTCGACCGTGCGGGATTTAGCCACGATCACCTTTTCCATCATAGCTTTACTCGTACCCATCGCGTTTACGGGATAGGCCGCCTTATCGGTCGAAAGACAGACGATGTTCTTAACGCCCGCGTCAACGGCGGCGGTCAGCACGTTTTCGGTGCCGATGACGTTGGTTCGTACCGCCTCCATCGGGAAGAATTCACAAGAGGGGACCTGCTTTAAGGCCGCCGCGTGAAAGACGTAATCGACCCCTACCATCGCCGGGCGGATCGAATCGACGTTGCGGACGTCCCCGATATAAAACTTGATCTTACTCGCGTATTCGGGAAATCTTGCCTGGTATTCATGGCGCATATCGTCCTGTTTTTTCTCGTCACGCGAGAAAATACGGATCTCCCCGATATCCGAGCTGAGAAAGCGATTTAAGACCGCGTTCCCAAAGCTGCCGGTTCCACCGGTTATCAGTAAGGTTTTGTTTGCAAAAAGCGACATGATTGCACCTCTTCCTTCAAAAATGATCTGTTTATCGAATTATCCTTTTTATCGCTCTTTTAAGTCTTCCGAAAATCCGCCGCAAAAGGGGTACCCTCGTATACTTGCGGTAAGCGGGGTAAAATTCCCCATCGGTGATCGCTTTCATAAAGCATTCCCTCCCCTTCGGCAGGGGGGACGAATCGGTCATTGAACGATTATAGGACAAGCACTCTTCAAGCCTTACCGCCTGATAAAAAATCTCGCCCTTTATTGCCTCAAAAAGGTTTTTGCCCTTTTCGGTATGCAGAATGCAAAGCGAGGCTCCTTTCCCATCGTCAAGCGTTGGTATGACCCGCTCTATTCCCCAGAAATCGGCAAGCGTGATATCGCTTTGGCGATTTATCCCTTTAAAAGCGCATTCGTAGCAAGAAGGACGCAGGCAAAGGTTTTTGGCAAAAAGCTGCCCCATCTCATCACGTGAGGCTGCCGAGAAGCTTTCGCCCCCGTCGCCATAGGAAAGCGCGTAGCCATAGCTTCGCCAGCCTTCTCTTTTATCGCGGAAGGACATCCCCTTTACCCCTTGGCGATCCTTCCCCTTGTAGGCAAGATATTTTTCAAACACCAAGGGGGAGGGAACGCCGTGGCAAATAAGGTCTTGGGTGATAAGCCCCTCGTAGGGCTTTTTGAGATAGGCGTATAGTCCCTCGATCTGACAGGGGGTTCCCGAAAAATACACGGGTCTGCCTTCTTCCAAAAAGGCTTTCACCTTCTTATAGCTATCCCCGATCTCGCTTTGCAGGTATTTGCTGCCGCGAAGAAGCGAAAGATCCTCTTCTTTTTCGATCGCGCAGTGGGAAAGCTTCATGCTTTCGTCAAAGGCCGCGCCGAACACCACGCCGCCGCAACGCATGACCGCCGTGGCAAGCAGAGAGAAAAGACCGCCCGACGAGCTTTTTTCACGAAGCGCCTCATCACGGGCATAGGCGCCGTAGGCCTCGACCACAAAGGGCTCGTCCGCCTTTTCTTTATTCTTCATAACAGGGCATACGCGCGCGCATAGGCCACAGTTAATGCATTTTTCCCCATCGACCGAAGGATATAAGAACCCTTCTTCGTCAGGTCGCATAGAGATACAGCTACAAGGGCAAGAAGCGGCGCAAGCCGCGCAGCCGCTGCAATTTCTTTTATCGTCAATTTGGATCAAACCACCGCCCCCTTTTTACGAAAAAGCCTTTGCAAAGGGCGGCGCACAAGATCTTTTTCATAGCGGTTCATGCCAAGCAGCCACATCGATAAAGCATACACCGCCGCATAAACGACCGCCGCAAGAAGTAGCGAAAGGAAGCTGTTTACCGTAAAGAGGCGGTTGATAAGAATCCCTACGGCAATCGGCGGTAAAAGCCCGACCGCCACGCGCAGAATGTTTCGCCAGAAGAACAAAATGTCGATATTACAACGCTTATGATAATAGATATTCATAATAAGACCGTTGGCTAAAAGAAGCGAAACGGACGTACCGATCGCCGTGCCGATCGCCCCGAAACGTTGGCAAAGAACGACGGTTGCCACCACGTTGATGATCGCCATCACGATATAGGCAAGGCTGCGGAACTGATGGCGGTTTTCGGCGCGTTGAATCTCGATACCGATATTCTGCATCAGGGGAATCGAGGCCGAGATCATCAGAAGCACCGCCACCAAATACGAATCCTCGTACCCCTCCCCCGCCCAAAAGGCGATAAAGGGGCGACCGAAGAAGATAACACCCGAAGCGATCAGCCCAAGGATCAGGAACTGGATACGGCCGACCTTGGTAAACAGCTCAGTAAGGGCGCGCCGCTGGGTCGAAGAATCCACGGAGGTCTCCTGGATCAGGCGATGAACCCTTGGGGTGAAGACGCCCGAGACCGAGGTGGAAAACATCATATAATACGTATACAGGGTATACCCGACCGAATAGATCGCCACCGCCCCCGTGCCGCGAAAACGCCCAAGCAGGATCTTGCCTACGTTATAATTTAATTGGTCTACGAGAATATTGATGGCGATAAAGGCCGTGTAGGCAAACAGCTGGCGGAAAATCCCCTTGGGAAAATGGCGGAAAACAAAGCGCATCTTAAGGTGCTTTATCACGTAATAGCCGTAAAGCAGATCGGTAAAAAGAGATATGCCGACCGTCACCAACACCATCGCGATCGATTTGTGTCCAAGCAAAAGAAGCGGAAGCGTTACCAGCGGACCTACTACCGTTTTCAGCATCCCAAGCATTTTTAAAAAGACAAAGCGCTCATGCGCCGAGATGATGCTGACAAACACACTCATCGGGAAGGATACCGAAAGATTGAAGGTCAGAAGCAGCATCAAAATGCGGGCGATGCGGTATTCTTCCCCTGTCAGACCTTCCGCAAAAACAAAGGTAAGGTTTTCGGAAAGAAATAAACCGCAGCCAAGCGAAACGAAGCCGATCACCAGAAAGATCAGCAAAAACAACCCGTTAAGCTTATAAATGGCCTCTTGGTCGTTCTCTTTTTTGTAGCGCGCAAAATAACGGATATAGCCGCTACCAAACCCAAGGCTTAAAAGTGAAAGCATCGAGATCGTGGACGAAACCGTGTTATAAAGCCCGTACTCACTTTGCCCGAGAGCGCGGATCATAAGCGGGGTGTACAGGATCCCAACGATAAGCCCCAGCGCCATCTGCGCATAGGAAAGGAACGAGCCCATCTTCAGCTGATCGACCTTCATGCTTCTCCTTTCACCCCACGAAGCATATCAAGAAGATACGCTTCGGACGCCCGCCTTGCGTCAAGAAGGGCACTCATTTCATTTGTATAATCCGGATCCTCTGCCGAAAGAAGATAGGAAAGCGTGCGCTTTTCTTCACTGCCACAAAAGCGTCCCTTATGGCCGAACAGCGAAAAAAGCGTCACAAGACGGGTTCCCGCCTCGCGGTTTTCCTCCCGCTCGAACGTAAAATACGGGCGCTTGAATATACACGAAAAAACGGTTGCGTGAAAGCTGTCGCTAAAAACCACCTCGGCATATCGAATCAGCGACAAAAGCTGTAAGGGAGACACGTCGTAAAGTCGTTTGTCCCCAAAATCCTCGTCCTCTTTTCGGAACCCGCCTGCAAGGTGGGGCAACGTCACAACGGTAATCCCCTTTTCCTTGGCGTATGCCAAAGCCAGCTCTCTTTCCTTTTTATCCTTGCCGAGAAAATAACAGAAAAGATATTTTTCTTCGATCATACGGGGAGGACACAGCGTCTCCCACACCGACGGGGGAAGCAACAGCGTTGGATCCAGCGAAAGAACCGTCTTTCCCGCATAAAGCGGAGAAAGCAAGGAAAGCGTGCTTTCCTCACGTACCGAAAGACCCCGATAAGAGGCAAGCGCCGCGCGAAAGACCTTTTCTTCCTTTTCGCTCAAGCTTTCTTGCGCCATACTGGCGGCATAGGAAAAGCGCGGCTTTTCCTTGGGTAAAAAGCTTAAAAGATACGCGGGACATACGGCGCCGCGGGTAAAGACCTGATCGCTGCCCGTGACAAAAACGTCGTAGCACGACGAGACCTGCCCGATCGTATCGGCATTGTAGACGGCTTCACTATGAGGAATCGCCCCCTCGTTAAAAGCGGCGATCACCCTTCTTCTTTCTTCCATCGAGAAAACAAACTCTACCGGAGCTTTTTTGCGGAAAGGGCGGGCAACATATGCCCAAAGCTTTAAAAGAAAGCGACGTGGAGTAAGCGAAAGCAAGCGACGAAAAAGCCCCCGATGCCGACCATAGGTCGAATCGTAGCAAATCTGCTCACAGTCATAGCCCATAAGCGAAAGTGCCTCACAAAGCGCATAGGCCTGCAGGTTTCCGCCGTAATTACCCGACCGATAATAATGTGTTATAATTCCGATCTTCATTCTGTCCTCACTGCCAATAAAAGACGTAGTTATCAACGCCTGCGCTTGGTCCGAGCAAAACATACTGCCCGCCCATCAGCAAAACGATCAAGGCTATCACAACGATCCGCATCTTCGGCTCGAACATTCTTTCAATAAGGCGCGGCACGAAGCCAAGCAACGCGAAAACGAAATAATAAGCAATGCGGAACATATTGGGCATTCCAAAACCGATCAAAATAAACATCATCGCGACCAAGGCCAAGCGAAACATCTCCCCCGTATCCTTATAGCTCTGTTTTAAAATCGGATAGAAAAGCATAATTATGGCGAAAAGCATAAAATAAAACAAATAGGTTGCGCCACCCTCGAAATCCGCACCGATCGCCGTGCTGGCATAGCTGGCAAACCGCCCCCCGAAAAGATTGGTGACAACGCCGGCCACCAAGCGGTTTTTCGTCACAAGGTTAATAAGGGCGGCGGCTATGGTACAGACCCCCACCATCATCGTGCTTTTAAACTTCACCAGCGGAAACGCCAGAAGAAAAATATAGGCCGATTCGTGGAAGAGTCCGCTGAGAACGGTTAAGATCAAGAACCAGACTGTCCTTCGGTTCTGCAAGGCCGCAAAGGCCAAAAAAACGAAGGCCATCGCCATAGCCTGCCGCAGACCCGACAGCGTAAAGGGAAAGATTCGCAAGGTAATAAAGAGAATATAAAAAACAAGCACGCTCCCCTTCTGGTGATAAACGAAAACAGAAAACCCAATGGCGACGAGAAGGCCAATGACCACCAGCATGATCTGCGGATCCTTGCTGATAAAGGACAGAAAATGCAAAAAGATATGGAAAACGGGATCTCGTGATTGCGTGTAATTGGGACCTGCGTTAAGGATCTCGGAAACCGTCCACCGCGCGTCGGTTTCAAAGCCAAGGAAATAGCTCAATATATCGACCCCTACGGTTTTGCCTCGAAGTGCGGCGAAAAGGAAGAGCATAAGGCCCATAAAAAAGACCTTTAAGAAGCGCGATCTTTTCGGAGAAGAAAAAACGCTGAAAAAAGCCTCGATCAAACAAAGGCTTACCAATAAAAGAGCGTGGTATTCCATACGCTTTTCCTTTCTTTTCGCGCCCCTCTTACAAAGCGCAAGCGTTTCGTGTTTTTAAAAAACTCAAAGTCCCTTTATTTCTTTTTCTTCCAGAGAAAAAGACGTCTGACTACGTAGCGCATACGCGGCGGCAAAAGGATCTCGACCGCAAAGCGAATCGAAATGTTCCGCAAATAGCCGAAGTAGCCGATGAAGCCGGCTTCATACAGATAGTGATGCATGCGCCGTTCGCTTTTGAAATAACGCCAGCCGCCGCGCCGC
>JAZRFI010000163.1:0-8247 GCA_045661285.1 Eubacteriales bacterium
AGAGAGCGAGGGGGTTTGGCGCAGAAATTCTCGCTTGTCCCCCGAAGGCGTACGAGGGTACGTCGAGAGGGGACAAACGAGGATAGCAAACAAACACAATACTTCACGGAAGGAAAACGCAGTTTTCCAACCTCAAAGATCGCAAAGGGGAAAGAGAAAGAAAAGCCTATGCTCAATAATAAAGAGGGATATGATGCTTCGACCATATCCCTTTTTTGTTTGCGGTTATGCCCAAAAGCACCGCTCTCTTAATAAAATTTCACAAGGGTATCCACGTCCACCGGCATTTCGGTCGCAATCGACTTGTTGGCGGCAATACCCGTAAGGATACTGAGCGCGCCGTCGACGTGATTGGCCGCGCGGTGGAAGCGGTCTTCCTGCGGGGCACCGAAGATGTCACGCAGCATGACCTCGTCGCCGCCGCCGTGGCCGCCGCGCCCCTCCTCGAAGGTGGCCTGATACGGCTCACCAAACATCGGGTAGACCATGATCTTACAGCCCTTTACGACGCCCTCGTCGGCCACCGAGCCCTGCCCGTTGACATAGACGGTTTCAACAACCTCCATCTCAACGCGTCCCTTGTCACCGGTGATGCTGACACGGAAGCCCTCCCAAGGCGAGTAGGCGTTGAGCGAATAGGACATCTGCGCGCCGTTCTTATACTTAACCAGCACGTTCATCGTATCCTCGATGCTGATGTAATCGCCAAATACGCTTTGGTCGCGGTAATAGCCGTCCTCATGCTCGGCCTTTAAGAAGAGGCCCTCCCACATGGGGTTGCCCTCCATTACCAGCGCGAACGGGTCGCCCTTCGCATTCTCCTGCCCGTAAACGCGGGAATAGAACTTGGTCACGCCACGCTCTTCGGCGTTTTCACGGCCGTAGAACTTCAAGTCGCCAAAGGCGAACACGCGAGAGGGAACCGTACCCAACCAGAAGTTGACAAGGTCGAAGTGGTGGGTGGATTTATGAACGAGAAGCCCGCCGCTGTTCTTCTTGTCGCGGTGCCAACGGCGGAAGTAGTCGGCGCCGTGGGTGGTGTTGAGCA
Source organism: Eubacteriales bacterium (assembly GCA_045661285.1). Taxonomy (GTDB): domain Bacteria; phylum Bacillota; class Clostridia; order Oscillospirales; family CAG-272; genus UBA1740. The sequence continues at coordinate 1,049 of JAZRFI010000163.1, forward strand.
TCCATTCAAAGTGAACCTGGTTGACCTTACCGACCGCGCCTTCCATGATCAGCTCACGCATTTTGGTGTTGTGGGGGGCGTAACGGTAGTTAAAAGCAACGCGCACGTTTTTGCCGGTACGCTTAACGGCATCCAGGATCTGTTGGCACTTATCGGCATCCATCGTCATCGGCTTTTCGGTAACGACGTCACAGCCCATCTCCAGAGCCTTGATGATATAGCGGTGGTGCGTACGGTCGACCGAGGTAACGATCACGACGTCGGGCTTGGTTTCGATGATCATTTTCTCGAAATCCTCGACCCCGTACATCGGAACCGTGTGCGAATGATACACGTCCGTGAGGATCGTGTTCGCATATTCCATACGGGTGCGGTTGATGTCGCAAAAGGCGACCATGTCCGCGGTGTCCTTGAACGCGGTGGCAATATAGCCGTAGAAGGTTCTGGCGCGGCTACCGACACCGACCTGGGCGCATCTGAGTTTTTCCATCTTTTCTTTCCTTTCGCTTTTACGCTTGGATGTTTTCAAAGAAGCGCCCAAAACGGGGCGCCGCTTTTCTTCATTATAGCAAACGAAGCGACCTTTTTCATTAGGAAAAGCGGTTTTTTTATTGGGGGATTTGGTTTTTGGGGCTTAACGGCGGCGGAAGGTAGAGGGCGAGAAGAGGATCATCATCGGGAAGATCTCAAGCCGCCCGACCAGCATCAGAAAGCTGAGAAAAAGCTTGGATAAGGCCGAAAAGCCCGCAAAATTCCCCGCAGGACCAATGGCGCCAAGACCCGGCCCCACGTTGCTCAGCGAGGTAAGGGCGGCGGTGAAGCTGACTTCAAGGCTGCCGAAGGGGTCAAGCGAAAGCAAGACCGTACCAAAGACGAGAAGCAAGAGGTAAACGGTTAAATAACCGGACGTGGCGCGCACGGTCTCTTCGGGCAGAACCTCGCCGTCAAGCCGCGTCAGATTGACCGAGCGGGGGCGAAGCACGTGCCGTATCTCACGGATCGCGCTTTTAAAGAGAATGATCACGCGCGAGATCTTCATACCGCCGGACGTAGAGCCCGCCATCGCGCCGACGACGGTCAAAAGGATCAGGATCGCCTTGGAAAGCGCCGGCCAGAGCGCGTCGTAATCCAACGTCGCAAAGCCGGTGGTCGAGGAAATACTCGTCACCTGGAAGAAGGCGGCGCGCACACATTCCGAAAAGCTTTCGGAAAGAGAAAAGGTATTGACGGTGATAAGAACCGTCGCGCCGAAAACGAGCAGAAGATAGACCCTTAACTCCTCGCTCTTGAAGAAATCGCGAAAGCGACCGATAAGGATAAAGAAATAAAGGCTGAAATTGATGCCGAAAAGCAGCATAAAGGCGGCGATCACCCATTCGGCCGCGGGGTTTTGGTATCCGCCGATCGAAGTGTTCAAGACCGAAAAGCCGCCGGTGCCCGCGGTTGCAAGCGCGTTGACGGCCGCGTCGTAAAAGGGCATCCCGCAAAGAAGAAGGGCGAGCATCTCGATAACCGTCAAGGCGACGTAGATGCCGTATAGGATCAGGGCCGTCTGTCTTGCCTTGGGAACAAGCTTTCCCTTTTGCGGCCCCGGCACCTCGGCGCGCAGAAGCAGCATCGAGCGGCGATTGTCATTCGGGAAGAGGGCAAGCACCAGCACCAAGACCCCCATACCGCCGACCCAGTGCGTAAAGCTGCGCCAGAAGAGGATCCCCTTCGGCAGCCCTTCGATCGCGGTAAGGATCGAGGAGCCCGTCGTGGTAAAGCCCGAAACCGTTTCAAAAAGCGCGTCGATATACGAGGGGATCGCCCCCGAGAAAACGAAGGGAAGCGCCCCGAAAAGCGACAAAAGGATCCAGCCGCCCGCCACCATAACGAACCCGTCCTTGGCGTAGATGCGGTGATCCTTGGGCTTTTGCAAAACAAGAGCAACTCCGACGAGAAGAACGATCCCCATCGTATAAAGGAAGGGCAGGGGGGATTCGTGATACACGATCGATACCAGCATGGGAAGCGAAAGCAACGCCCCTTCCAGCAAAAGCAAAAGACCCAAGAGGTATCCAAGCATTCGGTAATTCATTATTTTACGATATCTCCGATATTTTTCAGCTGTCCGCCAAGCGAAACGACAAGCACCGTGTCGCCGCTTCTGATCACGTCGTCACCCTTGGGGATCACGATCTCGTTTTCGTGCATGATGCAAGCGATAAGGATCCCCTCTCCTGCGCGAAGCTCCTTCAGCGGCACACCCGTGACGCCCTCAATCTCCTCCTTCACGAGGAATTCGGTTACCTCAACGCTTCCGTCAAACAGCTTATAAAGCGATTCGATCTCCGAATCCTTTTCGCCGTTGATCGAACGGACGTAGCGCACAAGGCTCGCCGCCGTCGAAAGCTTGGGGGAAATAACGCCCTCCAGCCCCGCGCTCTTAAAGAAATCAATATACGAGATGGTTCCGATCAGGGTAACGATCTTGGGGACCTCGCGGGTCTTGGCGTACAGAGAAACGATGGCGTTTTCCTCGTCTATATCCGAAAGGGCGAGGAAGGCGTCGGTCGACTCAATGCCCTCTTCCAGAAGCGTTTCTTGCTTGGTGAAGTTATCGCATACCACCGTGCAGGCGGGAAAATGCTCGGCCAAAAGATGGCAGCGCTCTTTATCCTTTTCGATCACCGTGGTGTCGATCTTACTCTTTTGCAAAAGCTCGCACAGATAATAGCCAACGCGCCCGCCCCCCGCGATCAGCACGCGGCGTACGGGGTTCTTGTAAAGGCCGATCGCGCGGAAAAAGGCGGCGATCTCGGTTTCGGGGGCGGTCACGCTGACAAGATCCCCCTCCCGCAAAACGAAATTACCCGAGGGGATATAAGGGACCCCGTCGCGCATGACGGCGCAGACGAGGAAGTGCAGGTTCATTTCGTTACGCAGATCGTACAGCGATTTGCCGACGAGCGGACATTCCTCGCTAAGCGAAAATTCGGCTACCTCGACCCGGCCGCGGCAGAAGGTATCGATCTTGGCGGCGGCGGGGAAGCGAAGCGTGCGGTAGATCTCGCGCGCCGCGGCCAGCTCGGGGTTGATGGTGAAGGAAAGGCTTCTTTCCTTACGCATCATCTGAACCAGCTCTCCGTAAGCGGGATTCCGTACCCGCGCCACGGTATGATGCGCGCCAAGCCGACGCGCCGCCATGCAGGAAAGAATGTTGATCTCGTCCTCCGCCGTGATGGCGATAAGAAGATCGGCCCGCTCGGCCCCCGCGCGGCGAAGCACCGAGACGTCGGCCCCGTTCCCCGCGACCCCGAATACGTCGCAAACGTTTGATACCTCGGAAAGCAGTGAAGCGTCCTTATCCACGAGGGTAACGCTGTGCCCCTCCTCGGAAAGCTGGGTGCAAACCGCCGAGCCGACGGTTCCCCCACCGATAATAACGATATTCATATTTCTTCCCCCTTTTTCGGGTTATTCTTTGTTTTTATTTTTTCAAGTATAGCATATCTTTTAAAAAAATACAAGAAGTATTATAGGATAGAGTAAAACTCTTTATCAGCCCGTTTTGCGAAAAATCGACGTTTTGTGCTGTTTTTTCGAAGATTTGTGCTTGCCTTAAGGCGTTTTTTTTGCTATACTGAAGCCGCAAGTTTCCAAAGGATCAAATTCTATTCTTTTCAACGCACGGAGGTTTTCTATGAGACCTGTATTCGACACCCATTTCCATTATTTGCGAATACACCCGCTTTATGAGTCGGCCGCCCTTTTAGAAGAGGAGTGCCGCTTGCGCGGGGTTACCCAGCTTGGGATCCTTTCCTGCCCCTCCGAGGGGACGGCGCAGGACCCCATCCAGAACGCAGAGGGGATCGGCTTAAAGAAGCTTCTTTTTCCCAAGGCCTATGCCTTTGCGGGGCTGATGCATAATAAAGAGCTCTCCGACGAAGAGCAGGCCAAGGATTTCGTTCGCCAAGCCGCCCTTTATTACGAGGCCGGCTTTGACGGAATGAAGATGCTGGAGGGCAAGCCCTATAACTACCGCATCATCGGCCGCGAGCTTGACGAGGAGGTTTTCGATCCCTTTTACAGCTTTTGCGAGGAAAAGAACTTCCCGATCGTGATGCACATCGCCGACCCGAAGGAGTTCTGGGATATAAACAAGATCGACAAATACGCCTTAGAGCACGGCTGGTTCTGCGACGAGAGCGTGCCCGCCTTCGACGCGATCTACGATTCACTTTTTCATCTGCTTGATAAGCACCCCAAGCTTACGCTGATATTGGCGCACTTCGGCTTTTTCAGCTACGAGAAGAGCCGCGCCGAGCGCTTTTTGCAGTATGAAAACACCTACATCGACACCACCCCCGCCCCCGGGGAGGTGCTTGCGATGTGCCAAGAGCTTGACTTTTGGGCACCCTTTATCAAGAGCCATGCCGACCGGTATATCTTCGGCACCGATTCCTACAACCACATTTGCGAGCCCATTCGCCCCACGATCGTACGCAACTTCTTTGAAACCGAGCCGACCGATATCCACGATTACGTTGGCAAGCCCTATTGCGGCATCGGGGTGGACGAGGACCTGATCAAAAAGGTATACGGGGAAAATGCCCACCGCCTGCTGGGCGACGCCCCGAGGCCGATCAACGAAGAGGCCGCGCGCCAAATCGTTAAGGAGGCAAGCCCGAAGGTCGCCCCCGGCTCCTTTGAGAAGCAGGAGCTTGATACGCTTACCGAGCTTTTCAAGTAAAAGTTTTGTTTACAAAAATAAGAAAAAGAGCAGAAATTCCTGCTCTTTTTTGTTTTGCGGAAGCAAGCGGGGCCTTTATCCGCGCTCGTAGGGGAGGATATCATCCTCCCGTTTTTTATCCTTTTTCCATTTTGCTTGATAGAAGAAATAGGGGATACAGACGGTAAGCAGGGCGCCAAGCCAGGCGGTGGGCTCGGCGAAAAAGAGGGCGTCGGTCGAAAAAGGAAGGATGAAGACCTTCGCCATCAGGATCCGCACGGCGCATTCCGAAAAGCCCGAAAGCAGCGACCAGCGCGAGATGCCCATCGACTGCAAAACGTTGCGGAAGATATGGATCAAATACAGAATAAAGAGGAACGCGCCGAGAATGCGAAGAAAGCGGAGCGCGATCGGCATGGCAAGCGGGGTGGCGGGGTCTCCCTTATCCAGGAAGAGCGAAAGCATCCCTTCACCGAGGAAGAGGACGAGCGCGCCGAAAAGAAGTGCGAAGAGGAAGCACAAGAGGCTGCTGACGTAGACCCCTTTTTTGATGCGCCCGAAATTCCCCGCGCCGTAATTTTGCGCCGTAAAGGTGGCAAAGGCCATCCCGAGGGCGATCGAAACCGCTTCCAAAAGCCCATAAAGCTTCGTGGTGGCGGTATAACCCGCAACGAACACACTCCCTTGGACGTTCACCGTCGATTGCAAAACGATGCCGCCGAGCGACAACACGATATATTGCAAGGCGATCGGCAGGGCAAGCATGAGCATTTCCCTTTGCATACCGGGAAGCGGACGCCCACGCCCGTGCGAGAGGTCGATCCCCTCGGTTTTCCGTATCCGCAAGAAGCAATAAAGGAAGGCGAAAAGCTGGGAGATCAGCGAGGCCGCCGCCGCGCCGAATACACCGAAGGGGAGCGCCAAAACGAAAACAAGGTCAAGCCCCACGTTAAGGACGGCGGCGATCAGCATCGCGAAAAGCGGGGTCTTTCCGTCGCCGAGGGCGCGCAGGATCGAGGCGGCCATATTATAGGCAAAAACGATCGGCATCCCCGCAAGCATCGTGAGAAGATAGGTGGCGGATTGCCCGATGATATCCGAGGGGGTGTTAAGAAGCCGCAAAAGCGGCCAGGCCGACAAAAGCCCCACAGCGGTAACGACCACGGCGATCACGGCGCAAAGGCGGATCGAGGCGCCCAGCGCGCGGTTCATCCGCTCGGTATCCCGGTTGCCGAAATAGCGCGAGATAAAGGTGGCAAAGGCCCCCGTCGTACCGATGACCGTCCACAAAAACAGCCAATAGCACCAGTCGGTCGCGCCCACGGCGGCAAGGGCGCGTACCCCCAGCCCAAGCCCGACGATCGAGGCGTCTGCGATCATATAGAGCTGTTGCCCGATATTCGAAAGGATCAGGGGAAAAGAAAAGCTTAACAGCCGCGCGGCTATATTCCCGCTCGTCATATCGGTAACTCGGCTCATACGATCCCCCCCTTTCAAAATTTCCTTTCTCTTTATACCACAAATGCGAGAAGAAAGCAAGCAAAAAATGTAGGTGCGAGCATTCTTCGGATCGTCAAGGATCCGACCCGAAAAAAGAGCAGAACCGAGATTCTGCTCTTTTTTCTTTATTCCAAAGGCTGCGCAATTATATCAAAGGGATAAAAGGCCGCCTTATCCGACCAAAAACCGACGCAGCAAAACAACGTCTGCAATCGTGATGCTTTCGTCGCCATTCATATCTGCGGACAAGGTGTTGATCGTCACACCGTAACCGCCCGCAAGATAACGTCTCAGCGTTATTACGTCCGCAACGTCAACGATCCCATCGTCGTTCACATCGCCCAGGGTATCGACGACCGTGATGGAGCCATCCATGATCTCAACGGCAACCGTTTCAAGATCGGCATTGATCATATTGCCGTGCGTATAAGAAGCACTGATTCCATAAACCGTACCGACGTCTGCCCCTGCGGGTAATTCAAACGTAAGAACGATGATCGACCCATTGCCAAAGTCGGCACCGGTTACGCCGTCCCAAACGAAATTACAGGGATTCGAGAAAGTCATAGGTGCGGTAAACACAAGGCTGTTCCACGCGCTGCCGGCCTCTGCCGCCACAAGCGTCAAGGCGGGATCGTATTCGATCGTAAGCATCGCACCGATGATGCCGGGATTGTTTTGAATATCAATCGCTACCCGCACCGTATGTCCGTCCGATGCCTCCACGTTCTCAATCACGAGCTTGGCAAGAATCGGCATCACTTCGGTTTCAAGGACGGTATAGCAAACGGTACATTCCTTATGTCTTGCGCCCGTCTGCGTTGCCGTGGGCTCAAGGTCTACGATCCAGTCACCGGGGGTATGCCCAAGAGCAAACACGATATCGCCCATGTATTGGTACGAGCAAAGCGTGCAAACATACTTCGTATATCCGTTTTCCTCACAGGTTGCTTCTACGGTTTCAACGATCTCATAGCTATGCTCA
>JAZRFI010000164.1:0-15378 GCA_045661285.1 Eubacteriales bacterium
ATGGGCATCTGCCTCGGTATGCAGCTGCTGTTCGAAAAAAGCTACGAATATGGGGAGCACCGGGGGCTTTCCCTGATCCCGGGGAAGGTCGTCCCCTTTGATCTGCCCCCAAGCTACAAAATCCCCCATATCGGGTGGAACGCGCTCCTCTTTCAAAAGGAAAGCCCCCTTCTCTCTTATATAAACGAGGGGGATTGCGTCTATTTCGTGCACTCGTATCACGCCGCCTTTTGCGAAAGCGCTGTGGTGGCAAGCTCCGAATACGGCTATTCCGTCCCCGCCATCGTTCAAAAAGAAAATATTTACGGCTGTCAGTTTCACCCCGAAAAAAGCGGACGCGTGGGGCTTATGATCCTGAAAGCCTTTTGTGAAATATAAAACAAAGGATTGTTGTTATGCTGCTTTTTCCTGCCATTGATCTATACGAAAAAAAGGCGGTTCGCCTTTTACGGGGCGATTACCGAAGGATGACGGTCTATCACGAGAACCCTCTCTCGGTCGCCGAGGACTTTGTGCGTAAGGGGGTCACCCATATCCATCTCGTTGACCTTGAAGGGGCCAAGGATGGCACCACCCCCAACCTTTCCACCGTTCGGGAAATTGCCGAGCGAACCTCCCTTTTCATAGAGGTCGGCGGCGGCATCCGCACGATGGAAACCGTAAAAAAATATATTGACTGCGGGGTAGACCGCGTGATCCTCGGCACCGCCGCCGTGAAGGATCCCGCTTTTTTGAAGGAGGCGCTTTCGGTCTATGGGGAACGGATCGCCGTTGGGATCGACGCCAAGGACGGCAAGGTTGCTATAAGCGGTTGGCAAGAGACCACCGAACTTGATTGCATACGCTTTTGCGAAAGCATGCAGGCCTTGGGGGTAAAAACGGTTATCTGCACCGACATTTCAAAGGATGGAGCGATGGCGGGCACCAATCTTTCGCTCTACCGCACACTAAAGGAGTCCTTTTCTCTGAATATCACTGCCTCGGGCGGGGTATCCTCGCTGGACGATATACGGGCACTTCGTTCGCTTTCGCTTTACGGTGCCATCATCGGGAAGGCCTATTACGAGGGGGCACTTGACCTATCCGAAGCACTGGAGGCGGCAAAATGATCACCAAACGTATCATCCCCTGCCTCGACGTCAAAAACGGGCGTGTGGTCAAGGGGGTCAACTTTGAAAATCTTTCCGATGTTTCTTCCCCCGTTGTGCTGGGGGAATATTACAGCGACGCAGGCGCTGACGAGCTGGTTTTTTACGATATTACCGCCAGCAGCGACGGACGTCGACTTTTTACCGACATCCTGAAGAAGGTGGCCGAACGGGTCTTTATCCCGCTTACCGTCGGGGGCGGCATCAACGATCTTGACGATTTCGACCGTGTTTTAAAATGCGGTGCCGATAAGGTAAGTGTCAATTCGGGTGCCTTGCGTGATCCCGATCTGATCCTTCGGGCGGCCAAAAAATACGGGAACCAGTGTGTTGTGCTTTCCTGCGACGTAAAGCGGATAGACGGGCGTTTTACCGTATTTGCCAAGGGCGGCCGCGAAAACACGGGTCTGGAGGCTATTTCCTGGATCAAGCGCTGTTGCGAAATGGGCGCCGGCGAGGTCGTGGTCAATTCGATCGACACCGATGGGGTCAAGGGTGGCTTTGATCTTGACCTGTTGGGGGCGGTGTGTGATGCCGTAAGGGTTCCTGTCATCGCCTCGGGCGGGGCTGGCTGTGCCCGCGATTTTCTTGAGCTTTTTGAAAAGGTCCCTGCGGTTGATGCGGGCCTTGCCGCCTCGATCTTCCATTTCGGGGAGGTTAAGATCAACGACTTAAAATCCTATCTGCGCCAAAACGGCGTTACTATCCGATAATTAAAGGAGAAGCTACATGCTACAGATCAACGATCTTACATTTGACGAAAAGGGTCTGATCCCCGCCATCGTTACCGATGCACTCAGCAAAAAGGTTCTGACCTTGGCTTATATGAGCCGTGAAAGCCTTCAAATTACGCTGGAAAAGGGGCTCACCTGCTTTTTCAGCCGTTCGCGCCAAGCGCTTTGGCTGAAGGGGGAGACCAGCGGCGCGTATCAGCACGTTGTCTCTATCACCGCAGACTGTGACCGCGACGCGCTGCTGATCGCCGTGGAAAAGGACGGCCCTGCCTGCCATACGGGCAGCGATTCCTGCTTTAACGACAAGCTGTATATTGCCGAAGACCGCGGGGAATTTTCAATGGATGGGCTTTACGGCCTTTTGGTCGGCCGAAAGCAGGAAAGGCCCGAGAATTCTTACACCACCTACCTTTTTGACAAGGGGCTGGATAAGATCTTGAAAAAGGTGGGGGAAGAATCCACCGAGGTCATTATTGCCGCCAAAGCAGAGGATAAAAAGGAAACGATATACGAGCTTGCCGACCTTGCTTATCACGCCATGGTTTTAATGGTCGAGATGGGCATTACGGTAGACGACGTGCGAAAAGAGCTTGCCTCTCGCCACGTGATCGACCACAAGGTGAAGCAGGAAAAAATGACGAAGTGATGCTGACGACGAATTTTCACACGCACACGCTTTTCTGCGATGGATGTGACAGTGCCGCCTCGATAGCCGAAGAAGCCAAAGCACAGGGACTTACCTCTCTTGGCTTTTCGGGGCACAGCCCCCTTCCCTTTCCGAACGATTGGGCGATGAAGGAAGAAGATCTTTCCTCTTATATTGAAACGGTAGAAGCCTTGAAAAGCTCCTACGCCCCCAACCTTTCGATCCTTTGCGGAGTAGAACAGGATATGCTTTCGGGGCCTTACGATCGACGCTTTTCGTACGCCATCGGCGCTATGCACTATCTGAAAAAGGGAGATCTTCTTTTACCGCTCGACGAATCCTCCGCATCCTTTAAGCAGGTGCTTCACGACGTTTATTTCGACGATTACGGGGCCCTATGCCGCGATTATTACACCGCCCTTTCCCATGTGCTTGAGGAAAGCGAAGCGGATGCTGTCGCTCACCTTGACCTGATCACCAAATATAAGGATATTCTGAGGCTTGAAACCCCGCCCGGCTATTACGAATACGCCGAGGGGGCGATCGAAAAGCTGTTGCGCTACCAAAAGCCCTTCGAGATCAATACGGGGGCAATCTCGCGCGGCTACAAAAGCACCCCCTATCCCGACGAACAGCTTCTTTCCTTGATCTTTCAAAAAGGGGGGCGCATTCTTTTCAGCAGCGACTGTCACCGGAAGGAGAACCTGCTTTTCGGCTTTCTTGATGCCCTTTCTCTTGCCAAGCGGGTGGGCTTTACGAGCCATACCGTCTTTACCGATAAGGGGTGCCTTGATCTTTCCTTACCAAGTGAGGAGTAAAGCCGGCTTTAAAACCGACATAAGAAAGAAACCCGCCGTTGGCGCCCCTGCGATAAAGCGGGTGCGCCAACGGCGTTTTTTCTTTTCTGTTTTATATCAAGCCTTTTTGCGTATTTTTTGTAAGATAAGGCGCGTTACAAGCTGTACGATCGCGGCGCACACGGCGGCGCACCCCGAAACGAGCAGGGCAAGCGGAACATTTCCCCGAAGGGCGGTAAGGCCGAACATATCACCAAGCAGATAAATGCTTAAGGGAACGGTTAAGGCGATACCCGCGCCCGCCAACGAAACGACGGCCGTACGCCAACGGGTGTAAGGGATACAAAGGAACAAGAGGTTCACGAAGCCCGCCGCGGTAATACCGAGGATCGAAAGGGCAAAATAGATCTCATTCGCCGCGAAGAGCCCGCTCTTATTGCAGATGCTGAGCGTAAGAAGCGGAATAAGAAGGCCGATAGCGCTTGGAATACTGCTGAAAATAACCGATTTGATAAACGAGCCCTTGATGCGGTTGTTATTCGGCTCCAGCGCCAAAAGCACCGAGGCAAGACCGATCACGAACAGCTCAAGCAGCACCGTCCCCTTCGGTTGGAAGGGATACAGCGACACCGTGACCGCGGTATAAAGCGAAAGACAAATGGTAAGCAACGTCTTCATCAAGAAGAGCGAGGCCGACTGACGAACGTTGTTAATGCAGCGCCTTCCCTCACGCACGACGTCGGGCAGAGTGCCGAAATCCGATTCAAGCAAAACGATCTGAGAGATCTTACGGGCGACCTCACTGCCGTCTGCCATAGCGATGGCGCAGTTGCTTTCCTTCAAAGCCAAGGTATCGTTGATACCGTCTCCGGTCATGGCAACCGTGTGCCCAAGCGAGCGCAGCTTTTTCACGAGAAGCACCTTTTGCTCAGGCGATACGCGCCCGAAAACGGTATGCCCCTCGGCCGCCGCCTCTAACTCTTCATCACTAAGCGACTCGCAAGAGATAAAGCTTTCGTAGCCGAGAACGCCAACGCGCCCCGCGATCGAGGAAACCGTGGCCGCGTGGTCACCCGAGATGATCTTAACCGCAACGCCCTGCTCTTGGAATTTCGCGATGGTTTCCTTCGCGTTGGGGCGAATACGGTCGGTCACCGCGACGAGCGCCAAGGGCGAGCCAACGCTTGAAAGCTCTTCGTGGCAAGCCAAAAGAAGCACGCGCTTGCCTTCCTTGGCAAGCTCTTCGATCTTCCCCTCCAGCTCTTCGCTGACGGGGCAATTCACGAAATGAGGGGCGCCGAGCGAGAAGCATCCAAGCCCCAACAAGGAAATAGCGGAATATTTACGCGAGGAGGAGAAGGGGATGCGGTCAAGGATCTCGTACGGGCATTCGCTTCCAAAGGCCTCAATGAGCGCGCGGCTGGTGGCGTTGAGGCTTTGCTCAGCCCCCTCGATCGCCGCAAGAACCACCCGAAGCTCTTCTTCGCTTTTATCGGAAAGCGCGATAAGGTCGGAAACGCACATCGTGCCGTCGGTGATCGTACCGGTCTTATCAAGGCACAAAACGTCGGCACGCGCCAGCATTTCGATCGAATACATATCCTGCACAAGCGTCTTTTTGGTGGCCAGCGTAATAACGCTTAAGGTAAGCGTAACGGTAACCAGAAGATACATACCGGCAGGGATCATCCCGATGACCGAGCCCGAGGTCTGCAAAAGCGCTTGGTGCGAATCTCCCCCCGTGGCCGAAAGGTTCGAAAAATACAGAACCACGGCAAGCGGGATCATCAGATACGCTATGTAACGAAGCAGACGGTTAAGGTCACGGAAAAGATCGGAGGACGGAGGCTTAAAGCTTTTGGCCGCCTTTTCGATCTTATGGATATAGGTATTCTTTCCAACCTCGGTCACCTTCACGAAGATGCCGCCGCTCACAAGGAAACTGCCCGCCAAAACGCGGCTTCCCTCTTCCTTTTTAATGGCGTTGGATTCACCCGTCAGAAGGCTTTCGTTGGCCTCGGCAAGACCCGAAAGCACCACGCCGTCGGCCAGGATCTGCTGACCCATCTCGATGCGGGTCACGTCCCCCACCACAAGGTCGCAAGAGGGGATCTCACAAAGCGCCCCGTCACGCACCACCGTCGCGCGCGGATCGGTCGTAACCGAAAGCTTTTCAACGGTTTTCTTGGCGCGCCATTCTTGAATAATGGCGATCATGACGTTCGGGATGATAACCGCCAAAAAGGTAAGGTTTGAAAAGCTTTGGAGGATGATCATCAAAACGGCGATCACCGCCCAAACAAGGTTAAAAAAGGTCAAAAGATTTTCAAGGGCGATCCCAAGATAGCTTTTTCCGCTTTTTTCCTTGGTAATATTGGCAAAGCCGTCTTTTTTCAGCTGCGCGGCCTCATCACTCGTAAGACCTTGTGGCAGCTCTTTTTCCAAAACAGCGTTCTTTTCGCTCATGGCTTCTTCCTTCCGTATCATTCAAATGCTTTTCCTATTTTATCATATATACCCCTTTTTGTCAAGGCGAAAAGGGGCAGATTTGCCGTCGGCATAAAGACTTCCTCCCCCGCATAAAAATAGGGTGAGGTGATGATATGATAAAACGAATTCTTCCTTATATCCTTTCGGTCACGTTAGCCCTTGCCGTGGGGGGTCTTTCGGCGCTTCTTAGCGGCGGAACCTCGATCTATGAAGAGATCAACCGCCCCTTTCTTTCCCCACCCGGCCGGCTCTTCCCTATTGTGTGGACGGCGCTTTATTTTCTTATGGGAATCGGCGCCGCCCTCGTGTATGAAAAGCGAAAAAACGCCCCGCAAGCGGCACGCCGCGGTCTCTTTTATTACGCCATCAGCCTGCTTCTCAACTTTGCGTGGAGCCCGATCTTCTTTCGCCTTCAAGCCTTTCGTCTTGCTTTCTTCTGGCTGGTCGCGCTTCTTTTCTCGGTGATCGCAACCGTGGAAAATTACAAAAAGGTCTCAAAGACCGCCGCCTACTTGCAGATCCCGTATCTTTTGTGGCTCGGCTTTGCGGCTTATCTATCGGCGTCGATTGCCCTAATTAACTGAAAAAAGCCCGTTTTTAAAACGGGCTCTTTCTGTTTATTTTCGCATTTACGGCAGGGTAATGAGCCCCGCATCCACCATCTTCTGAAGCGAAGCAAGGATGCCGAGCTTGGCGTTATAGAAGGTAAGACCGCCTTGGAAATAGACGGCGTAAGGGGGGCGAACCGGTCCGTCGGCCGACAGCTCGATCGAAGAGCCCTGAATAAAGGCGCCCGCCGCCATGATAACCGGCGCGTCATAGCCCGGCATCTCCCACGGAACGGGGGTCACGTAGCTATCGACCGGGGCGGCGCTTTGGATACCGCTGCAAAAGGCCTGCATCCCTTCGGGGCTGCCAAGCGTCACGGCCTGGATAATATCGTGGCGATCCTCTTTCCCGTCGGGAATGACCGCAAAACCGAGGCTTTCGTAAATATTGGCGGCAAAGATCGCGCCCTTTAAGGCGCCCGCAACAACGGTCGGCGCCAAGAAGAAGCCCTGGAACATAGAAGGAAGAAGCCCAAGGTTCGCCCCAACCTCCTGCCCAAGCCCCGGGGCGCTTAGGCGGTAGGCGCAGCGCTCTACACATTCCTTTTTCCCGCAGATATACCCGCCGATCGGCGCAAGCCCGCCGGCGGGGTTTTTGATGAGAGAGCCAACGATCATATCGGCGCCAACGTCGCTCGGCTCAATAAGATCAACGAACTCGCCGTAGCAATTATCGACCATGATCTTAACGCTCGGCTTTCTTTCCTTGATAAAGGCGATCAGCTCACCGATGCTCTTGACCGAGAAGGTCTTGCGGGTGGCGTAGCCCTTCGAGCGCTGAATGGTGACAAGCGCGGTCTTTTCGTTGATTGCCGCCGCGATCCCCTCGTAGTCAAAATCGCCGTTCGGAAGCAGCTCTACCTCGCGGTAGCTGACCCCGTTCTCGGCCAGCGAGCAGGGCGAAGGACGGATCCCGATTACCTCTTCGAGCGTGTCGTACGGGCGACCGACGGGCGAAAGAAGCTCGTCCCCCGGGCGAAGGTTCGCCGAAAGCGCCACCGCCAGGGCGTGCGTGCCGCAGGTGATCTGCGGGCGAACGAGCGCCGCCTCGGTATGGAAGGTGTCGGCGTAGACCCCCTCTAAGGCATCCCGCCCCGCGTCGTTATAGCCGTAGCCGGTCGTCGCGGCGAAGTGGGTCGCGTTGACGCGGTTCTTCTGCATCGCAAGCAGCACCTTTTGCTGGTTGTATTCGGCGCGCTTATCAATCTCTTGAAAGCGCTCTTCCAAGGAGGCAAGGATCCTCTCTCCGTATTCGTATACCGCTCGGCCGATGCCAAGCTCTTCGTATAAGCTCTTCAGCTTTTCCATTGTCTTTTCCTTCTTTTTGTAAACTAAACTTTTCTTTTAATTCTTCCGGGCGTAATAGGCCTCGGCAAAGCGGACGGCCTCCATCGCGTCGGCCCCATAGCCGTCTGCCCCGATCTCTTTGGCGTACGAGGCAGAAAGCACCGCGCCCCCAACGCAGACCGAAGCGGGCGGATCCATTCGGTGAAGAAGCTTGATCGTTTCCTCCATCGCGGGGACGGTCGTCGTCATCAAGGCCGAAAGCCCCACCAGGCGACAGCCGGTTTTTTCCACCGCTTCAACGATCCGTTCGGGCGCAACGTCCCGCCCGAGATCGTATACCGTAAAGCCGTAGCTTTCCAGCATCACGCGCACGATGTTCTTACCGATATCGTGGATATCCCCCTTAACCGTGGCTAGAATGATACCCCTGTTTTCTTCCCCACTCTTTTGGGGTATAAATTCCTTGATCACCGCAAAGGCGGCGCTTGCTGCCTCGGCGCTCTTTAAAAGCTGGGGCAGATACAGCGTTTTTTCTTCAAACCGCCGACCGACGTTCGAAAGGGCGGGGATCAGCTCTTCTTCGATCAGCGAAAGAGGAAGGGCGCCCTCGGAAAGCTTTTGGCGCGCTGCCGCGGCAGACGGCTCGCTAAGCCCCTTTTCCACCGCCTCGGCAAGCGAAAGGGCGGCGCTTGAAGCGGTCGGCTTTTCATCGGACGGTTTTCCCTCGTCGGTCGCGTAGGCGATGTAGCGGGCGCAGCCGCTATCCATTCCCCGCAACGCGCAGAAGGCGTAATAAGCGTCCTTCATCGGCGCGGAATGGGGGTTCATGATGGCGGCGCAAAGGCCCGCCTCTAAGGCAAGCGTAAAGAAGGCGGCGTTGATCTTATCCCGCATAGGCAGCCCGAAGGAGATATTCGATACCCCAAGCGAGGTATAAAAGCCTTTTTTTCGAAGAAGCCGAAGTGCCTCCAGCGTAACGGCGGCGCTTCTGTCATCCGAGGAAACCGAAAGACAAAGAGGGTCGATGATAAAATCCTTTTTGGTAAGGCCGTAACGCTTTGCGTAAGAAACGATCTTCTCGGCGATCGCTACCCGCCCCTCGGCACCCTCGGGAATACCGTTTTCATCCATCGTAAGGGCGATCACCACGCCGCCGTATTTTTTAACGGCGGGCAAAACCCCCTCAAGGCTTTCCTTTTTGCCGCTCACCGAATTGACAAGCGGCTTGCCGTTATATAGGCGCATGGCCGAAGCGAGCGCTTTGGGGTCAGCCGAATCCAGCTGTAAAGGCAGATCGGTTGCCGCTTGCAACGCAAAAACCGCGCGCTTCATCAGGCTTTCCTCACAAAGGCCGGGCAACCCTACGTTCACGTCAAGAACATCGGCGCCCATTTCCTCTTGCTCAAGCCCGAGAAGCGTGATATACGCAAAATCCTCTTGCCGCAGCGCTTCCTTAAGGCGGGGCTTCCCCGTCGGGTTGATACGCTCGCCGATAAGAAGCGGCCGTTCCCCCACCGTCAACGCGTGGGTATAGGACGAGATGCGCGTGCTTTTCTTTTTCTTCGGGAGGGCGTAGGGAAGATCCTTCGTCGCCTCAACCGTTTTTTTGATATATTCGGGCGTTGTGCCGCAGCAGCCGCCAAGGACCGTGGCGCCCCCCTTGGCGATCTTCACCATCAGATTCGAAAATTCATCGGGATCAACGGTATAGACCGTCTTGCCGTCCCGAACGGTCGGCAAGCCCGCGTTGGGACTGACGATGATGGGAAGGCTGCAGTTTTCGGTAAATTGCGGCAAAAGCGAGAGCATCAGATCCGGCCCGAAGGAGCAATTCATACCGATCGCATCGACCGAAAGCCCCTCAAGCAGGGTGATCATGGCAAGCGGGTCCGCGCCGCTCATCAGCCGCCCGCTTTTGTCATAGGCGTTGGTAACGAAGATGGGAAGATCGCATCCCTCCTTCGCCCCCACGACCGCCGCCTTGGTCTCGTAGGCGTCGTTCATGGTTTCAATAAGGATAAGATCGGCGCCCGCGGCCTTTGCCGCTTTGGCGTTCACCGTAAAAAGCGACACCGCTTCTTCAAAGGGCAGATCGCCAAGCGGGGAAAGAAGCCGCCCCGTCGGGCCCATATCATAGGCGATATACGCATCGGGAAAATCCTTCGCCGCTTCCTTGGCGAGGCGGAGCGCGCTATGTATCAGCTCTTCGTAGTTTTCGTATTTATCGCGGTTAACGCCGAAGGTGTTGGCCGTAAGAATACGGCTGCCCGCGTCAAGATACGCCCGATGGATCGACCGAACCAGCGTAGGGTCGGAAAGATTCAAAAGCTCGGGCGGCGAAAGGGTGGCGCCCCCCCTCTGTTCAACCATCGTGCCAAAGCCCCCGTCAAAATACAGACGGCGGCTTTTTATGGCAGCTCGAATATCCTTTTTCATGGCAGTATCCCCAAAACAGCAGTTATCGTTTTTTGCGGTGACAGTAAAAGATTGTGACCCAACTTGATCCCAAGGCGGCGATAGGCGTCGGTCAATGTCAAAAGCGTATCTTGAAAGGAAAGCGGCATATCGCCGTACCCCGGCGAATAGCGCGGGCGGCAGGTAAGCCCGCCCTTGATCTTCTCTTCACATAGATCGGCGGCGGCCTCCGCAAAGGCGGAAGCCACGGCGTCTGCCACGAAATGCGCGCTGACCGAGCGAAGCGAAAGGCGGTAAAGATAACGGTCGACCCCTTCCCCCAGGGTAACCGCCAGCAAGAAGGCTTCGCGGCAAGGAAAGAGGTTTTTGTAAAGGTCGCGGCTCCTCACTTGGAAAGAGGCGATCGAAACGCCCCCCTCCTCGGGGTAAGAAAGCGGTACCCGAAGCGCCGCAAAGCGCGGGGTAAGGCAGCCTCGCAGCTCACCCTCGGCTTCCCGAATGAAGCCCCGATCGAAATCACGGGGGGAACAAAGGCGGGCGGCCACCTCGTTTACAGAGAGTGAAAGCTCGCCTTCTCCTATTTCTTGGTAAACATAACTTTCCATTATTTAAGAATTTCAGAAAGATTGTTTTTGATCGCCTCGGCAACGTCGGGGCGGTTCATCGAATAGACGTGGACGGCGGGTACGCCGTTGGCAAACAGGTCAATGATCTGCTCGGTAGCGTAGGCGATGCCCGCCTGCTTCATGGCGGCGGGGTTATCCCCGTAGCGGTCAACGATCCGCACGAAGCGCTGGGGAAGCGCCGACGAGGAGATCGAAAGGATGCGCTTGATTTGCGAAGCCGAGGTGACCGGCATGATGCCCGCGATCACGGGCACGCGGATATCGGCGCGCAGAAGGCGGTACATAAAGTTATAAAGAATGTTGTTATCGAAGAACATCTGGGTGGTAAGGAATTCGCACCCCGCCTCTACCTTACGGCGAAGCCCCAAGAGATCCTTTTCGGCATTCTCGCTTTCGGGATGCCCCTCGGGATAGCAGGCGCCCCCCACGCAAAAGCCGCCGAAATCGCCTATCTCTTCCATCAGCTCGCTGGCGTGGTGGTAATGCGCCGCCGTCGGGTTAAACCCCTCGGGCAGATCGCCCCGAAGCGCCAGGATATTCTCGATCCCCCGCGCTTTAAGCGAAGCCAGCTCTTCTCTGATCGCGTCACGGCTTGAAGAAACGCAGGTCAAGTGCGCGATCGGCGTAACGCCGCGCGAAAGAAGCGCCTCGCATACCGCGGCGGTATAACGGGAGGTGCCGCCCCCCGCGCCGTACGTCACGCTCATAAACGAGGGGGAGAGGGCGGCAATAGCCGAGGCGGCCGAAAGGACCCCCTCGAATTTATCGTCGGTCTTCGGCGGAAAGACCTCAAAGGAAAGGGTGGGCTTACCCCCTTGAATGATAGACGAAATCTTCATATCTCTTCACCTCGAAAGAGGCCGACGGCGATCGGCCGAAATAAACTTGCTTATATATTAAAGAATTATCTTTTATTATACCGCACCCATAAAAGAATGTCAAGATAGCGACCGCTTGGAACGGGGCGGCGCCCCTTTCCTTTCTCGGCGGCAAGCAATTGACTTTTGCGGGGAAAAACGCTATAATAAAAGTGAAAAATAAGGCTGCGTTCCGAAAGGAACGGGAAAGGGCGGTAAGCATGTATCGAAAAAGTCTTTCAACCCCTTACGTCAAAAAGCTTTTCAAAGAGGCCCTGCTTCTTGCGCCGCTTGCGCGCGAAGAGCTGATCGAAAGAACCATCGCTTCCCTCTCGGCTTCGGATAAGCGGGGTCTATTGCGGGATAAAGAACGCCTTTCGGTCTATATCGCCTCGGTGCTGCAAGAGGCCTTCGCCGAAGAGACCGTCACCCTCGACGGGGATCTTTATCGCCTCGGCAGGCTTGCTACGCTCTCTTTTTCAAGAGAAGCGGTCGAAAAAGAGATCCATTCCCTGCTTCTTGCGGGGGGTCGTACCAAGCGGCAGATCTTTGCGCATCTTACGAAGGTGTTTTCGGTAGAAAAGACCGAAGCGAAAAAGGACGATCTTTCGCTTTTAAGCCTTGCGGGGCAGATCCTTAAGGATCTCGTTTCCTCGGGCGCTGTATGGCAAAAGGACGGGGTCCTCTCAATCGCCTCCTGCACGCTTGACCGAGCGCTTTCGAAAGAAGAGCTGTTTTCCACCGCCTTCTCGCTTCTTTACGAGCGAGGCGGCGCCTTCTTTGAAAAATTCATCTGCGGTCTTTTGGAAAAATTCTTCCGCCTTTCGGGAAAAAAGATCCTGCGCTGCGAGGTCAGCGGGGGGGCAGACGACGGGGGGATCGACTGTCTTATTGACACCGAGGACGCCTTGGGGTTCATCGAATACCACGTCATTCAAACCAAATGCCGAAGAAGCATCCACGTGACCGAAAAGGAGATCCGCGAGTTTTTCGGCGCCATGAATATCAAGGCGGGCACGCGCGGGCTTTTCGTGACCACCTCGACCTTTCATATCGCGGCGAAGGCTTTGCTCGACACCCTGCCCGATTGCGTGGGGATCGACGGAAACGGCGTTCGTCAGCTGATGGAGCGTTGTCACTACGGCTACCTCGAAAACCGCGACGGAAGCTTCTCGCTTGATCCTTTGATCTTCTGTTCCTGATTTTTTTAGGGCGTTTTCTTGACAGAGCATCCGATAACCGCTATAATAAAAAGAAATTATAAAAAGGGGCTTCCCTTTTCTTATGGGCGACAACGCCACGGGAGGAAAATTATGAGAGTTGTGGTAAAGGTCGGCAGTTCGACCTTAGCGTACGAAACAGGACGTCTTAATATCCGTAGGGTAGAGACGCTTTGCCGTGTGTTAAGCGACCTCAAAAACGCGGGGCACGAGATCATTCTGGTCTCCTCGGGCGCGATTGCCATGGGGGTCGGAAAGCTGGGTCTTTCCGAACGCCCGCACGACATAAGAACCAAGCAAGCGGCCGCCGCCGTAGGCCAATGCGAGCTGATGTATACCTACGACCGTCTGTTTGAGGAATACCACCATACGGTGGCGCAGATCCTTTTGACGGGGTCAGACTTCAACTGCCCCGATCGGCACGAGAATTTTGCCAACACCATGCGCCGCCTTTTGGAGCTTTCGGTTTTACCGATCATCAACGAAAACGATACCGTCTCGACCGACGAGATCAAGGTAGGCGATAACGATACCCTTTCGGCTATGGTCGCCGCGAGCGCCGAAGCAGACCTTTTGATTCTTCTTTCGGATATCGACGGGCTTTATACCGCCGATCCGCAAAAGGATAAAACCGCCACGTTGATAAGCGAGGTAAACGCGCTTACCGAAGAGATCCTCTCGCTTGGTGGCGGGGCGGGCTCTTCTCTCGGCACGGGCGGTATGAAGACCAAGCTCTCGGCCGCCGAGATCTGCCATAAGAACAACTGCCGTATGATCATTATGAACGGCGCGGACCCCACCGCTCTTTACGACGCCGTGGAGGGTAAGCCGATCGGCACGCGCTTCTTCTTCGGGGAGGCAAGCGTATGACGACGAGAGAGCTTTTGGAAGCGGTCAAAGCGTCAGCTCCTATCGCCGCCTCTCTTTCAAGCGAAGAAAAGAACCGGGCGCTGCTTTCGATGGCCGAGGCGCTTATCGAAGCGACCGATGAAATTTTGGCGGCGAACGAGCAAGATCTTTCAGCCGTTCCCGATATGAGTGACGTGATGAAGGACCGCCTTCGCTTAACCAAGGAACGCATCATGGGCATGGCGAAGGGCATTCGCGAGGTAACCACCCTTCCCGACCCCTGCCGCGAGGTTTTGGAAAGAACCGAACGGGGCGACGGTCTTTTGATCGAAAAGGTTCGAGTTCCGATCGGGGTGGTGGCGATCATCTACGAAAGCCGCCCGAACGTGACCTCGGATGCCGCCGCGCTTTGCTTAAAAAGCGGAAACGCTTGCGTTCTTCGCGGGGGCAAGGAGGCCTTTCTTTCGAATACCGCCATTACCCGCGCCCTGCAAGCGGGGCTTTCCGCTTGCCATTTGCCGACAAGCCTTATCGGCATCGTTCCCGATACCGACCGCAAGAGCGCCCGTGAGCTGATGGAGGCCGTCGGCCTTGTCGATCTGCTTATCCCCCGCGGGGGGGCGGGGCTGATCCGCGCTTGCACCGAGGGGGCGAAGGTTCCCTGCATTGAAACCGGCACGGGCATCTGCCATTTGTATATTGTTAAGGACGCCGATATCGAAAAAGCGCTCTCGATCGTAGAGAACGCCAAAACCAGCCGCCCGTCGGTCTGCAACGCCGCCGAGGTATGCTTGGTTCATCGGGATATTGCAAAGTTATTTTTACCAAAGCTGCGCGAAAGATTGGTAACAAAGCGAAAAGAAGCGGGTCTTATCCCGGTTGAGCTTCGCTTAGACGCAGAAGCCTTTTCCCTCGTTGAAGGGAAAGCGGCCACCGAAGAAGACTTCGACACCGAGTTTTTGGATTATATTTTGGCTGTTGCCGTCGTTGGGGGGGCAGACGAAGCGATCGCGCATATTCTTCGCCACAGCACCCACCACAGCGAGGCAATCGTCACAGAGAACGCCGAGACGGCCGAGCGCTTTGCCTTGGCGATCGACAGTGCCGCCGTTTATATCAACGCCTCGACCCGTTTTACCGACGGGGGGGAATTCGGCCTTGGGTGTGAGATCGGCATCTCGACCCAGAAGCTGCACGCAAGGGGGCCGATGGGCCTTTGCGCGCTGACGACCTATAAATACGTCATACGCGGAAACGGGCATATCCGCTAACGCGAAGGGAGAAACTATGAGCTATACGTTTGGGTTTATCGGTTGTGGAAACATGGGGGGCGCGTTGGCATCTGCCGCCGCCAAATCCCTCTCTAACGGGAATTTGTTGCTTTGCGACAAGAGCGAAGAAAAGCTTAGCTCTCTTTGCGCTTCGCTTTCGGCCAACGCCGCTTCGCTTAGCGAGCTGGTAGAGAGCGCCGATTACATCGTTTTGGGGGTCAAGCCCCAAGGGATCCGCGCGCTTTTTGACGAAATTCGTCCGCTTCTTCTTAAAAAGAAAAGCCGCTTCACGCTGATCAGCATGGCGGCGGGCGTAACGCTTGAAACCTTAGAGAAAAACGCGGGCCTTGCTTGCCCCATCATCCGCATTATGCCGAACACCCCCGCCTCGGTTGGCGAAGCCATGATCCTTTATACCGCAAACGAAGAG
>JAZRFI010000165.1:0-26035 GCA_045661285.1 Eubacteriales bacterium
TCGATGCGTCAAAAACGCCTGCGGGCGTAAAACGAAGGATGAAAGTCTTATGCGGATAAAAGACGTAGATATGCTTCAAGGCTCGATCATGAAGGGGCTTTGGCGTATGTCGATGCCGATCATGGCGATGAACGTTTTGCAATCGCTTTTCAACGTGATCGATATGACGGTCTTAAAAAGCTTTGGAAGCGGCGATGGCTTCGAGGTCGGGTCGGTCGGCGTTTGCGCGACCCTGATCTCGCTGATCACGGGGCTTCTCGTCGGCTGTGCGGCGGGGGCGAACGCGGTCATTGCCCGCTACATCGGTCAACGCGCCCCCCAAAAGGCCTCGCGGGCGGTTGGCGCCTCGCTGCTCTTTTCGTTGTTGGGCGGTCTTGCCCTTACCGTGATCGGCGTTTCCTTTGCCGAGGTCTTTCTGACCTGGATGAATTGCCCCTCGGAGCTTCTTGCGGGCGCCGCGCTTTATTTCCGCCTTTATTTCGTCGGCGTTCCGATCAATATGCTTTATAACTTTTCGGCGGCCGTCCTTCGCTCGGTGGGGGATACCCGTCGCCCGATGATGTATCTGACGGTCGGGGGCGCCATAAAGGTCCTTCTCAACCTTTTGTTCGTAGGGGCCTTTCAGCTTTCGATCGTGGGCGTTGCGCTGGCGACCATTTGCTCTTGGGGCATTTCCTGCACGCTGGGGATCTGCGCGCTTCTTAAAAGTCAAAACGAATATATCCGCCTTCGTTCCGCCTGCCTTCGCCTTTATCGGCGTGAGCTTTCGGACGTTTTGGCCATCGGCGTCCCCTCGGGGATCCGCCAGGCGCTTTATTCGATCGGCAACATCGCCATCGCGGCCACTGTCAACGGCTTTGGCCCTACGGCGACCACCGGTCTTTCGATCGCCGATAACTTTGACGGCATTCTGTATCAGATTGCGATATCCCCCGCGATCGCGGTCATGACCTACGTCAGCCAGAACCTTGGGGCGGGCAATTCCCGTCGGGCGCGCCGCTCGGTGCTTTGCGGCAGTATGATCACCATCTCGCTTGCCGCCACGCTGGGCATCCTTTGCGCGATCTTTGCAAAGAACCTGGCCTCGCTTATGTCAAACGACCCTGCGGTCATCGAATTTGCCCGCCAGAAAATGGTTATCGTTTGCAGCACCTACTTCCTTTGCGGCATCAATCATATTATCGGCGGTGCTATGCAGGGGATGAAGCTCCCCTGGCTCCCGATGAGCACGACGCTTCTTTATATGTGCTTGTTCCGTGTTTTTTGGGTCTACGTTGTCTTCCCCTCGCTCAATACGCTCCCGGGGCTTTATATCATCTGGCCGATGGGGTGGGTCCTTTCGATCACTACGCTGCTTTGCCACTATATCCCGTGTATTCGCGGAGGCTGGAAAAAGCGCTTTCCGGAGTCCTTGCCCGCCGAGGCGTGAGAACAAAAACAAAAAGGCTTCTGTCCTTGCAGAAGCCTTTTTGTTTTGCTTATGTAAAGAAAACCTTTCTTTTTTGCCGGGTGATCAATGATCGCCCTTGTCGATTCGGGTCGTAGGGTAATGCCGTTACCCTTTTTTGTGATCCGTAAAATAATCCCGCAAGACCGAAAGCGCTTCCTCGCGCAGAATGCCCGCTTCGATCGGCGCCCTGTGCCCCATTTCAGCGAATACGGTATGGGCGCAATCACTGCCCGATCCGCCCAAAAGGGCGCAAAGGTCTTTGTCGCTCGCCCCATAGACAAGCCGCCCGATCTTTACCCATACCAAAGCGCCCGCGCACATATAGCAGGGCTCGCAGCTGGAATAAAGGGTATAGTCTGAAAGGTCGGTGATCCCGCTTTCGGCCACAAAGCGGCGCAAAAGCCCCGCCTCGGCGTGCCACGTCGGGTCACATTTCGTATAGATCTCGTTCTCGCTTTTGTAAACGATCTCGCCGCCCTTCACAAGCACCGCCCCAAAGGGCTCGTTCCCCTTTTTTGTGGCCGAGCGGGAAAGCGCGATCGCCTCGCGCATAAACTTTTCGTCAAGTGTCATGGCGTTCTCCCTATTTTTTCGGGGGGGCAGCTTATTGCTCGGCAAAGGTGGATACAACGCGCTTAACAAGGCGAATGCTCTTTCGCGAGATCGGCTCGTCAAACTCAGCAAAGCGATTTTTTATGACCGCCTTTTTCATAAGCGTTTGATACCACAAAAGGCCAAGGGCGTAGCGCCCCAGCCCCAAGGAGGCGTGGAAGGTGTCGCGGTGTACGCTTGGGATCCCCGCATGGAGAAGCGCCGCAAACATCTCGCCCGAGCGGATGATCCCGTCGGCGCCGATCGCCTCGGCCGCCGCTTGATAGGCGTTTACGATATCGTTTTGCATGCTGTCAAAGCAATCGTAGCCCATTTCCTCTACAAGCCTTTTGCTTCCGTTTTCGTAGCCCCAGGTCTGGTGGATATAGATCTTTGCCGCGGGGCACAGCTTTCGCACGTAGGCCGCCAGCTCTGTAAGGTACGGGGCGTAGGTTTCGGGCTTCGGCGATTGGTTACTGACCTGCTGCAGCGTGATCACGTCCCAGGCGCGGTTTGAAAGCGCCTCTTTTAAGGTAACGTAGAAATTGGTGTTATAACCGTTGTATTGCAGCCCGTACGCCCTTTCATCGGAAAGCATGTTGTTATAATGCCGCTCTAACGAGCAACCGCCAATATACAAATTAACCACCGTGATCGGGTCCCCACCCGCATTCGAGATTGCGTGAAGATAGCGCGTGGCATCCTGTGAAAAGCTGTTTCCAATGGCTAAAATATTCATATGTTCAGTCCCTCTCTTTTTTGCGTCCCCCTCTGCGGTCAAGCCCTTGCCGACCGCGGCAAGCGTAAGGGCGCGGTAAAACCATTATATCATACAAAAAAAGAAATAGCAAACAAAAAGAAGGTAGAAAAAGAAGAAAACGAAGTTTTTTTTCAACCTTAAAAATACGCAAAGAGGGGGGATATGCATAAAATGAACGAAAAGTAAAAAGGGAAGGTGAAGCAAAACAACACCTTCCCTTTTTTATTTGCGGTTATGCCGAAATCTGAAGCCTCTCAGCTTTCGTAATCGGTATCGAAGCTGAAACTCGCCTCCTGGCTCTCCTTGCTGATATGCTCCATCGGGTCAACCGACTGTCCCTTGACCTTCATTTCAAAATGCAGGTGAGGCTCGTCCGCCCCCTCAATCAGAGAGGTATCACCGACAGCCCCGATGATCTGGCCGGCTTTTACCGTCTTACCGACCGCGATCCCCTCGGGCAGCGTAACGGAAAGGTTCTTATAGATCGTCTCGCCCTCTCCGCTATGGCTAAGCGTTACCGTCGTGCCCATCATCGGGTCGCTGACGATCGAGGTGACCGTGCCGTCGGCGGCAGCCAACACCTCATCCCCCAGCTGGCAGGCAATGTCGATGCCGTTATGCACGCGCCAGTCGTTCATCGTAAGCGAATAGACCGGAACGCTGAGATCGTGCTGCTTCGAAACCACCCCAACGGCGGGCGCCACGAAGGTGGGCAGCTGCCCCGCGTTCGGCTGGGTGGGCTGATCGACGGGCGGCTCGGTCACGGGCGGGGTGGTCGTGGGGGGAGCCGGCGTAACGGCGGGGGTCATGGTGGTC
Source organism: Eubacteriales bacterium (assembly GCA_045661285.1). Lineage (GTDB taxonomy): Bacteria > Bacillota > Clostridia > Oscillospirales > CAG-272 > UBA1740. The sequence continues at coordinate 3,618 of JAZRFI010000165.1, forward strand.
GAGATCTGCGCTTTACTTCCGCGGTTTGCGGCGGCGGTGATCCCGATAACGATCGCGGTCACGCACAGCACCGCAACGATGACCATATACAATACTTTGTTGGCTTTTTGAACGTTTTTGGTTTCCATTGTTTTGCTTCCTTTCGCAATTTCTATCCCTATTCTTGCCATTCCTCGCTCCTTTATACAGCCACGGCAATTTTTTTCTAATCAAATTTCGACTTTCCTTTTTTATAAAGAAAAAGCCCCCACGGAAAGTCCGTGGGGGCTCTTTTTATTCTCTCTCGTTTTCGTTTATTTTGACAAGGCGGTAAGACGGATTTCGGATCAAGAGACCGTTTTTCGTTACGACAAGCTCGACCTGCCCTTGAAGAGAAAGCCTTTCTCTGAACTCTTTGGGAACCACCAGCCGCCCCAATGAATCAATCTCCTTTATAATTCCCAAATCTTCCATAACAAAACTCCATCATTTTCATATTGCGCCCATATAGGTGCAAATTAATTCTATCATACCTCTATAATAATGTCAAGAGCTTTGCTCCCAAATAAGTGCTACGGAGAGGGTTATGAATAAGGCGGTAGAAAAGCGGATCGGGAACAATTTGCGCAGGCTGCGCGAGCGGTGCGGGCTAACGCAGGAGCAGGTGGCGGCGCGCTTACAAACGCGCGGATGCGATCTGACGAGAAGCGCCTTAGCCAAGATCGAGGTCGGTGGGCGGCATTTGTACCCCGACGAGATCCTTCTTTTAAAGGAAATTCTCTCGGCATCGTATGACGAGATCTTTCATATAGACGAAGAATAACGAAAACGCCACCCATCGGGTGGCGTTTTTCTTTTATGCCTGCGCGTCGGGCAGGGGCGGGGCGTTGTAATCGGCCGAGGGGATTTCCTTTTTATAAAGAAGAGTCCGTGAAAAACTGCAAATCATTTTGTTTTTGCGCAAAGCGTTGACATTTATGTCGATTTATATTACAATGATACATGTGCAAACTTTGTTTTGCTAAACCGTCAACAAGGAGGGAGTTATATGACAGAAAGAAACGAAACCGAATTAGCCATTCCGGCCAAATCTTTTTCAAAAGAAAGTTTGGTTTTCCCCTTGGCAGTTTCAGAGAAACCCAAAATGAAAATTTGTGACATGTGCGGCCATGCGAATCCCGAAAGTGCGGCTATGTGCAAAATGTGCAGCAATTATTTGGAAGGAGAAAAAGGATGAGCAAATTAGAAAACAAATCGTTGGAAACCTTAACAGCAGACCTTGTTCAAGGCATTGAAGACGTTAATAACTTAAATCTCGCTCGCGAGGTTCAAAGAAACGCCTTTTTAAATGCCATTGAAAAGCGCCCCTCTCTTTTAACCAAAGTAGATGAGGGAAACGGCCCGCATTTTCTTCGTTACGCAATGGAGAAAGATTTTGAACTTTTCGTGCATTTAAAACGGTGCCAATATTTTGACGAAATAGCTCAAATCTATCTTTTCAACCGTCTAACCGGCTCCTCAAGCCGCAAAGGCGCAAAAAGCGAAACCGGAAACAGCGGAGATTTCATTGTACAAAAGAGTGTAGACGAAAAAACACTTTTAACCTATGTTTACACGACCCCCGAGGGCGAAGAGATTTGCTATTACGACACCCAGCTGGGCATCCCCCTTTCGTTGAAATCCTGCGTTAAATTCACATTAAAGATCAAGGACGCCGTAAAATTGATCGACAAAATCGATATGAACGTGGCGTATCTTGGCGAAAAAAAGATAAAATCTTTGATAGGCGAAATGATCGCTTGTGAATACACCTCTTATCTTACGCAGTTTATCACCACGCAATCGGCCGGATATTATGCGCTGTGCACCTCCTTTGCGGATATTGAAGCGGGCGTGCAAAAGCAAATAAGCAACACCTTGTCGGATTATGGAATTGCGGTTACAAGCATCGTCATCAAAAGAATTGCGATCCCCAAGGACATTCAAAACAAAATTGAGGATCAGGCGTTCATTCTTCGCCAGCGGAAGGCAGAGGTCGAAGCCGATGCAGAGCTTGCACAGCTTTCTTTAAAAAATTACGAAGCAAAACTCGCCGTACACCAAAAATACCCCGAAGCAGAGCTGACGCTTACCGAATACGAGAAAGATCAAGCCTTAAAGAGATATTTGATCAAGCGCGGGCGCGAAGATAAAGAAGAAATCAATCGTGCGATTTCCATAAAGAAGATTGTGGAGCAAGGAGACGCGGCCATCGAAAAGAAAGCCGATATTATCCCGGACATTGTTCCCAAGAAAAACAAGTTCAAGACGTCTTTCTTTACACTTCTTCTCCTTTCCTTGAGCGTCTTCTTTATTATACTTGCGTCCGAAGCGACCGGTGCGGCGTTTATCTTTTTAAGCTTTGTCTGCTTTACTTTCGGTCCGGTTGCTGCCCTCAATATTGAAAAATTCAAAAACGTAGAAATCGAACCGGAGGTAGAGTTAGCCGGAGAAAAGGAGGTTTATAAATATGAATGAACAGATCGTAGCAAGCACTTCTTCCCCGGAAATGGAAAAGAAAAAAAAGATCCTTCTTATCATTTCTTTTCTTCTCGGCATTATTTTTCTCATTGTCGGCATTGTAGAGCTTAGTTCCCCCAAGAAGCAAGAAATCTATATTTCGTGGAATTCATCTCGTTCCTTTTGGTTAGAGGATACAACCGAGTTCGAGGCTTCTTTTGATGTCGATAACGTTTCTAACGGATACATTTATTTGAGTGGGGGGAGCAATGTTTGGCTTGAAGACGAAAGCGGTTCCGTCGTAGGGATCTCCCTTGTCGATAGTTATGCATACGGCCCCGATGGTTATAGGTATGGTGCTGTGTACCGTGTTCATTTTAACGGGAACGAGCAGTATAAGCTTTGTTTTACCTCAAGCAGCGAAAATGTCCGTATTTACTTAAGTAGCACCGCGCCGTAAAGCACCCCATACAACGAAAACGCCACCCAGCGGGTGGCGTTTTTCTTTTATACCTGCGCGTCGGGCAGGGGCGGGGCGTCGTAATCGGCCGAGGGAATTTCCTCTTTCTTTTTATCGAAGCTTTGGGCAACCGCATCGATAAATGCGACGATGGTTTCGTAATAGCTGACCATAAGCCCTTCCGCGCCCCGATCGGGCAAGATCTCGCCGTACAAATGCAGATACCCGATCGCGTATGCGCGGGCTTCGGCAAGGATCGCCCCGATCGCGTCGGCCTGATCCTTGGTAAGCGGCTTTTGGTCGGCGTAATCGTAAAGCGAGAGGATCTTGTCCAGCGTCAAGAGGGCGCGGATATGCAGCGCGCTGGTTTTACAGCGATTGATCAAAAGGCGGATAAACGCCCCTCCCTCCTTTGTTTTGGTGGCAGGCAAAAGCTTTTCAAGATCCGAAACGATGCTTTCGTAGGCTTCGATCGAGGCGGCCTGGCAATCCGCGGGGAAGGCGCGCGGGGCGATCATATCCCCCCGACGGCATTTGTTTATCCAGCAGTTGCGGTAGCAAAAGCCGATGTTAAACAGCTTGTCGCGGTTATAGGTATCCAAGGACGCCAGCCTTTCGCACGCCTTGGCAAAGCCCTCCTTCTCAACGATACCGACCTTTTTTGCATACGCCCGATAAAAATCCGCTGTCGATCGGCGCGTAATGGCGGCCTCGGCCGCGTAAGAGATCGTAAGGCTGTTTTCGGCCGTGCGCCAATGGTTGATACAGAAGCCGTAAGCAGAGTCGGCGGCGGGCAGGCTTACCAAGCGCTCCAGCCCGTCGGTGGATAGCTGCTGGATATACATATTTCCGTCAAATTCTGCCCAGGAATAGAACATCGTGCTTTGCCAATCCTCTTCGGTGGTGCCGGTTTGCTCGATATTGTTCGCAACGGTTACGGCCCCATGGGCGGGGAGCAGGCTCATCGTTACCCCCTGCGGCGTACGGCGACGCAGGATCGGGCGCAGGATCCGCAGGGTATCGGGGCAGGTCGTATAAATGCCGACCCGCAGCTGCGGCGCTTTTTCAAAGGCCGAAAGCCACCCCTCCCGCAGCTCCAAAGCGCGAAGCACCCGCCGTACGCTGACGGCGGCCGCCCCCAGTTGACCGGGAACGAAGCGGGGAAGCCCGGGGAGCTCCCCCTCCTCGGTAAGAATATCCTTTCCAAAGGTCTTCGTCATAAAGTCCTTAACGCTCTCCGCCGTCAACGGCGGGGTGGGGTGATTGTTTCCGCCGCACTCCTCCGACAGCAATTCCAGGGTATCGATCAGGGGGTAGGTCTTGGCGAGCGAGCGGAGCATGGAAACGATCGCTTCGTCGCCGTCAAAGGTGATCTCAACCGAAAGGGTCACCTCCATATAGGCCTCCTTGGCGGTGCTGATGACCGCCAAAAGCCACGCCTTCGCAAATTCGCCCCGCGCCGGCGCATCATGGAAAAGCGGCTCGGCCTCGGGGATACAGAAGATCTCCCGGTTGCGTATGCGAGAGGCGGTCAGCGCGTCCGCCCGGGGGACGGGGTGTACCTGTCCGTAAAAGAAATGCCCCGCGTGATCGCTTTGCCCCTTGGCATTACGGTCGTACCATTGTCCGGGGTAGCTGTGAAAGGTGACGGCGTTATACCGCATACGGGCGAGGGCGCGTACGTATTCCTTCGCCTCCTCTACCGAATAAGAGGAAATATCCATAGGGAAATTCAAATGCTGCCGCACCCCACGCCGACGGAAGGCGGGCTTCACCTCTTTGTTAAGGCGGAAAAAGCCCTCCGTATCAAACGAAAAAGGAAGCGAATGACCCGTCGCCTCAAAAAGGATGCCGCCGTCGGCAAGGGCCTCGTACACCCCGCACAGCACCGAGGAAGCGCTGCCGCCGCAAACCGAAAGGGCTTTCCCGTTCCCCGTCAGCGAATAGGCGTGGGCTTCCTTGGCCTCGTCCACCGCCAAAAGGACCGATCGGTCGCAGGAGGTGGGATGAAAAACGACCGCTTCCTTCGTGTATTTTTGCAGAAAAAACGAAAGCTCGCCCGCGGCGTAGGCAAGCCCTTCGCCATACCGTATGCCGATGATCATATCGTTTTATCCTTCGTTTTTTCGATCGCATCGATCACAGCCCGCGCCAAAAGCTTGTACCCCTCGGGCGTAAGATGAACGCCGTCCGGCAACACAAGGTCACGGTGAAGATCCGTGATCGAGTAAAGATCGATCACGGGCAGGGCGTATTTTTCGGCTAAACGCAAAACGGCCCGATTGCGCGCCGCAACGCGCAAGCCCCGCTCCTCGTTTGCCACCGCGCTGGTCAGCACCAAGAAAATCGGTGTTTCGGGAAAGCTTTGCAAAAGAAAGCGCACAAGCCCTTCGTAATGCGCTGCGTACCCGTCTTCGTCCGAAAGGTGCCAGCCGTGTAAGCCGTTGTTGAAAAGAACCGCCGCACGTTCGCGCTGCTGCGCCGCAAACAGGCTTATCGTTTGGGGCAAATACGGATTATCAACCGCCTTTGAGGTACCCAAAACGTCAAAGACCATGGATTTATCCGCGATCTCGACCGCCGCGCGGCGGATGCCGCAGCTGATCGAATCGCCGATATACAGCACACGAAAAAGGTCGTCCTTGCCCGCTTTTTCCCACCAAACGTTATCCCATTCGCAATTTTCCAAGCGGCTTTCGGTGTCTTTTTTTTCATATGTAAATTCGCTCATTTTCCCATTTCTCCTTGCTGTTGATATATCGTAAGAATTGACATTTGCCGTTATGGCTGTTATACTTATTATACCGAACCTGCATACTGTTTGTAAATACTTTGTCTTGGCAGAAATATTATCTATATTGACTTTTGGGGGAACGATGAAGGATATAAGCCTATACGTTTACGGCCGCGCCGTCGTAGAAGAAAACTGGCAGATCAACAAAAACCGCGCGGTGAACCGCCTTTACTACGTAAACGCGGGGCGGGCAACCGTCTACCACGGCTCGGCGGAATATACGCTGGTCCCGGGGCGGGTGTATATCCTTCCGCAATGCAAGGAATTTCACCCCATCCTAGCCGAACGCTTTGACCACACCTTTTTCGATTTTTACTCTCTGCGCACCCTGAACCCCCAAAGGATCATCGAACCGAACGTCGAGCGGCTTGGCGCCAAGGCCTTTTTCTCCTATATCAATTTTTTGATCGAATCCGACCCAAAAAGGCGGCTGGCCGGCGCGATGAGGGAGCTGCTTTGCGGCTTTCTTTCGCTGATGGAAGCCGACGGGCAACCGCTGCCCTTTATTACGAACGAGGCCATAACACGCGCGATCGAGCGGATCCACAGCGATTACGCGCAGATCTGCACAAAGCGTTTGGCAAACGAATTAAATCTGAACGAAAGCTATTTTATTCGCCTTTTCGGGAAAACGATGGGTCTTTCCCCCATGAAATATATCCGCGCGGTCCGCGTTTCCAACGGGCGGGCGCTACTTCGACAGGGGGTCGGGGTTGCCGAGGCGGCAGAGAGATGCGGCTATTCCTCCCCTGCCTCGTTCTATAAGGCGACGCAGGAAGAGCTGGGGCTTTCCCCCTCTGCCTTGCGATACGAATAAGGCGCGCAGGGGCTTTGCGTTTCTTTTCTTTTTTTGGATTTTTCTTGAATTTCTTGCTCACCCCGTGCTATAATAAAGCGACCGCGAAGGGCGGAACTCTTCTAAGAATAAAGGAGAAGAAAATGAAGCGTTATCTGTATATGCCGAAGCAATACGATCTGGTGGTAGGGGAGAGCTTTGAGCTTTTTTACCGAGGGATCGTGAACTGTGTGTCGATCGATGCCTACGATTTCGAGGTCTTTTACAGCGACAATCGGAACCGCGGGAAGGGCTTTGCCCGCAAATATATTTTCACCCCCACCGAGGAGGACGTCGGCCTGCATGAGATGACGATCCGCCTTTGGAACAACGAGGGCGAGGTTTTGGACGAGGCGACCTGTAAGATCAACGTCGTCAACCCCCCGAAGGACCCGAAGGAAGAGCGCGTTGTTCTCTTGATGGGCGCTTCGGATACCGGCCCCGGCATTTGGCCGGCCGAGCTTGGCAGAAGGCTTCTTTCGACGGGCGGCGAGCCCTGCGGGCTTGGCTTTAAAAACGTATGCTTTATCGGCTCGCGCGAAAAGGACGGGATCCGCTACGAGGGCTACGGCGGATGGACCTTTAAATCGTATATGACCGAGAATAAGCTCGGCAATTTTATGAATATCTTCGGCGATTTTTCAGACAAGGTGGCCGCCGTTGACCAGCACAGCCACTACCGCGACGAAAACGGCGCGCTCTGGAAGCTGGAAACGGTTACCTCCACGAGAATCAAGCTGATCAGCTATGCGGCCGCCTCGCGGCTGCCGTCGCAAGACGGCGGGCGCCTTGTGCATGAGTCGGGCGGGGAGAATATCGGAGATATCGTCTATACCTACGCCGAGCCGGCCGACGCCAATCCCTATTGGAACGCCGAGCGGGGCTGTGATGACTTCCGCGCCTACGCCAAGAAATTCGGCAAGGACAAAATTGACGAGATCGTCGTTACCCTTACCTGGAACAGCCACTGGTGGACGAGGGAGGTCTATAAGGAAACGGTAAAGAAATTCGTCGATACGGTACACGCCGATTTTCCCGATTGCCATATCACCTTTGTGGGCGGGTATCTCCCCTCGCGCGATGGGTGCGGGCAGAACTACGGCATCTCCTGGCCCTGGTTCCCGAAGCTTATGAAGCTTCGCGAATTCGACGACGTGCGGGAAGAGCTGGTGGCCGAGGACCCGAAGCGCCTTTCCTTCGTTCATCTTTCTTCGCGCTACGACGTAGACCATAACGCCGTGTACGCCGATTTCCAAGTCAACGCCCGCAATGAAAAGACCGAAACGCTTTGCTCCAACGCCCTGCACGTGGCCCCTTGCGGCTCGCACCAGCTGGCCGACGCCGTTTTCTGCCACCTTTCTACGCGCATGCAAGAGTAAGCCTATAAACCAAAACGCCCCCTAAAGGGGCGTTTTTCTATATGATTCGGGCTATCGGGTTTTTTTCCTTTTCCCACCGTACCGAAAAATTCCTCGGCAAACTTTTTGCGCCGCGGTTGAAAAAGCGCGTTGCGTGTGTTATACTGGTTTCAAAACCAAGATAAGGAGAACCCCCTTATGGATATTACGAAGATCGATGAACGCTTGGCTAACCAGCCGCTGACCGTGACCGACGTTGTCTGGCATTCCCCTTTTGATGCCCCCTTCTCCATCCACGGTATGATGTACGACGAGGCGCTTTCTCTCTTCGTCCGTATGCCGCAGGACGTGGCCGCGGCGGTCAGCCCCTCGGTAAATGCCCTTTCGCGCAACACCTCGGGCGGCCGCATTCGCTTTCGCACCGATAGCGCGTACGTGGCGCTTTCCTGCGTGGTTCCCCCTTTTAAGGTCGCGCCGCATATGACCATGGTTACCATGAACGGCTTTTCGGTCTACGCCGATAACCAATATCGCGGCAAGGTCGGCCCTTCGTATAACGATATTCTTAACCAAGTGGATAAAACGATCGTCTTCCGTGGCTCTTGCTCTCTTCCCAAGACCGAAGAAATGCATGACATTGAGATCTATTTCCCGCTTTACGGCATGGTCAAAGAGATCTACGTCGGCCTTTCGGAGGGCGCGCGGATCGAAGCGCCTACGCCTTACGCCTATGCCGAGCCGATCGTTTTTTACGGCTCGTCGATCACGCAAGGCGCCTGCGCCACACGCCCCGGGAACGATTACGCCGCCCACCTTTCCCGTATGCTGAACGCCGATTACATCAACCTCGGCTTTTCGGGGAGCGGAAACGCCGAGCCCGCGATGCTGGAATACCTTGCCAAGCTCCCCGCCTCGGTCTACGTGTACGATTACAACTATTATTTGAGCAGGCCCGAGCGGATCCTGCCGCCCCACCTTTCGATCTACGAGTTTTTGCGCGGGGCCAATCCCACGGCGGGGATCGTGATGGTCGATAAGCCCTGCACTGTTTACTCTCCCCAAAACTATCAAGCGCGCAACGCCATCATCCGCGCCTCTTACGAGGAGACGATCCGTCGCGGCGACGATCTGGTCGCGTATATAGCCGGCGAAGACTTCTTCGGTCACGAGGTCCCCCATGATGCCTGCGTCGTGGATTCGGACCACCCGAACGATCTTGGCTTCTGGCAGATGGCGAAAACGCTCTACGAGCCGCTTCGCGCGCTGCTTGAGAAGAGGACGATCAAAAAAGGCTGAGAGGGCCGTCTGCAACAAAAGGGGCGCGTGAAGCCCCCAACCGAAGAAAAAAGCGGCTGCCGCTCGTATTCGAATCCCCTCGGTTGCCCGTTATAAAACAAAAAGACCGTTCGAAAACGGTCTTTTTTCTTGGTAAACCCGGAGGGATTAGGTCGCGGGGAGGCGACGAAAAGGCGATAGAAAAGGAATATAAGTAAAGATAGCAGAAAGCCAACGGCTTTCAACCTTAAAAAGAGTAGATATCGAAGATGTAAAAAAGGGATCGTATGCAAATAACATACAATCCCTTTTCCTTTTCGGTTATGCCTAAATAGGAAGCCCGCTTTTAGGCAACGAGGAATTTATACTTTACCACGCTGTAAAGCGGGATAAGGGGCAAAAGGATCGGGACGCGCTTAACGTAGGCTTGGTATTCGGGATCCTCGCCGTAGTTGCGGTTCTGACGCAGCTCAAGGCGCCGGGCACCGCTGAACATCACGAAGATGATGCCGAAGTAGCCGAGAAGCGCCAGGATCCACTGGCCAACACCCGTGATAGCGCCAATGCCGCTAAGCAGCACACCCGTCCAGAAGATCATTTCGCCAAGGTAATTGGGGCAGCGGACGATGCGGTAAAGCCCGGTATCGACAAAGCGGCGGGGGTTCTTCTTTTTGGCGGCGTTCTTTTGCAGGTCGGCGGCCGTTTCAAGAATAAGGCCGAGGGCCATCACGCCGATACCGATATATGCCATGGTCGAATCAACGGCGCCCACCGAGAAGCGGTAGAGGACAGGAACGACCTGCGTTACGTATAAAAGGGCGCAGGTCACCCAAATGGCGCATTTGACACCGAAGGGAACCGTCTTGCCGTCCTTGATCTCGGCGGTCATATGCTTTTTATACGAGGCGTTCTTAGCTTCGCGAATGGCCAGATACCCCGAAAGGCGCAGGCCGTAGGCAATAAAGAGCGCGCAAAGGATAACCGTCGCTACCGAGAGGCTCTCGCGGTAGAAAATAAGCATAGCGACCCCCTCGGCGGCGATCGAAAAGCCGTAGCCGAGCGAGATGAACCATACGTAGTTTTTAAAGCCCATCGAGCTGACGAGCAGGGCAACGCCCAACAGGATCCAAAGAGAAAGGGGAAAAGCGGTCATGTTGATTCTCCTCAAAAGTAATTTTTCGACCTTGGCGCCAATCGCCCCAAGACCTTGTACATTGTACCATACGCCCCTTAAAAAAGCAAGCCCTTAGCCCCCTCTTTTCTCCCTGTTTTTAAGGGAATTTTTTGCGCCAACAACTTTATCTGGTTAAAGCGAAGGACGGATTCCCACCAAGAACAAAAAGCCCCCGAGCATAGGGAATCCGGTCTTGCCACGGCGACGAAAAGCCGAGAGGTTTTTGATTTTAATGATATATCGCATTCGCGATATGATATACGGCTTATGCCGCATGATATACTTGCTACGCAAGCATGATATAATATCCGTTCCTTCATATGCCGAAGGCATATATCATCTGCGAAGCAGATATCATAGCTATATACTCCATGCGAGCATCGCCTCTTGTGAGGCGGCACTTCGTGCTTGCTGAAGAAATTTCGGCGCTCGCGGAGCAATCTGCGTATGGCGTGCTTGTGCAAGCACAGACACGCTCACACTTGATTATCATCCGTTCTGACAAGGAACGGATATCATTGAAAAAAGCAGGTCATTTGACCTGCTTTTTTCATGGTGCACCCGGAGGGATTAGGTCGCGGGGAGGCGACGAAAAGGCGAGAGGATTTCGCCTTTTCTCCTCCCCTTGGTCGCTCGCGGCTCTAACGACCGTTTAGGTCGTTATTCACTCCCGCTCGTATTCGAATCCCTTCGGCTGCCCGTTATAAAACAAAAAGACCGTTCGAAAACGGTCTTTTTGTTTGGTGCACCCTCAGGGATTCGAACCCTGGACCCACTGATTAAGAGTCAGTTGCTCTACCAGCTGAGCTAAGGGTACATCTATCAACGGACTATATTATACCCATTTCTTTTTCACTTGTCAAGTGTTTTTTAAAAAAAGTTTTATCTTTCGGTGGAAATACGCCATTTTTTTGCGGCTATTGGCCTTTTTTGGGGGGTTGTTATCGCGCCTTTTCCCCGGCGCCCCGCTTTTTTGCTCTTGACTTTCTTTATTTTTATGGTATACTTACAAAAGATAATTGTTTTTTCCTTATTTTTATAATGAAAGAAGGACTTTTATGAGCTACGATTTTCACGCTATCGCCAACAAATTCGAAATTGACGGCACGCTCGTGTACTGTGAGCGCTACGGCGATGGGCACATCAACGAAACCTATCTGATTGCCGCCGAGCATGAAGGCGCGCAAACCCGGTATATTCTGCAAAGGATCAACAACGATCTGTTTGCCGACGTGCCGCGCTTGATGAACAACATCGACCTCGTTACCAAGTTCGCCTACAAAAAGATCGCGGAGCGTGGCGGGGATACCGAGCGCGAGACGATGCGCGTGATCTACGCCAAGGACGGTCATCCCTTCTACTACGACGGGAAGAACTATTTCCGTATGTATACCTTTATCGAGGATGCGACCAGCTATTCGGTCGTTAAGTGCCCCGAGGATTTCTACCAGAGCGCCGTTGCCTTCGCCAACTTCGCCAACCTTCTGGCTGAGTTTGACGCAACCCAGCTTTACGAGCCCCTGCCGAATTTCCATAACACCGTCAAGCGTTATGAAAACTTCCTGAAGGCGGTCGAGGAAAACCGTTCGGGCCGCCGCGATCAGGTAGAGGAGGAGATCGCCTTCGCGACCGCGCGTAAGGACATCTGCGCCGCGATCGTTGACAAGCTCGCAAGCGGTGAGATCCCCACCAAGGTCACGCACAACGATACCAAGCTGAACAACGTTATGCTGGATAACGCAACCGGCCGCGCCCTCGCGGTTATTGACCTTGACACCATTATGCCCGGCTCGATCTGCTACGACTTCGGCGATTCGATCCGCTTCGGCTGCAACCCCGTTGCCGAGGATGAAAAGGATCTTTCCAAGGTCAATTTCAGCTTAGAGCTCTTTGAGCAATACACCAAGGGCTACGTTTCCACCCTGCGCGAAACCATGACGCAAAGCGAGGCTGATATGCTGGCGCGCTCGGCCATTTTGATGACCTACGAATGCGGCATCCGCTTTTTGAGCGACTTCCTCGATGGGGACGTTTATTTCCGTACCCACCGCCCCGAGCACAACCTGGACCGTTGCCGCACCCAGTTCAAGCTGGTATCGGATATGGAAAGGCTTCTGCCTGAGATGGAAGCGATCGTCGCGAAATACTATAACGCCTAAGCAAGCTTTTGCGTAAGCGTTGAGAAAAAGGGCTGTGCCGCAAAACGGCACGGCTCTTTTTCCTTCGGTCTTTCGTCCCAAATCCGCTTGTCCCCGCGTTCGGGTCCGTTTCTTTTAAAAATAGGAGCCCTCGCCCTCGCGTTTTAACTTTTTGTACATCGTTTATACATAATTTGTTTACATTCGGTTGCTATAATATACAAGTACGTCGATGGGCCATTAGCTCAGTTGGTTAGAGCTCCCGGCTCATAACCGGTCGGTCCAAGGTTCGAGCCCTTGATGGCCCACCAATTTCATATTTTTCCCTGGGGCATTAGCGCAGTTGGGAGCGCGCAACACTGGCAGTGTTGAGGTCAGGGGTTCGAATCCCCTATGCTCCACCATCAAAAAAGAAAGACACCTCTTGCAGGTGTCTTTCTTTTTTGATTTTAACGGTGGAGCATAGGGGATTCGAAGGGGAGCGGTAGTGAATGACGACCTGAATGGTCGTCAGAGCCGCGACTGACCGAGCCGCGGAGAAAAGGCGAATTTTCCTCGCCTTTTCTGACGCCGCGGTGAGACCTAATCCCCTATGCTCTCGCTGCTTTTTGTTTTGCTATGGCGGAGCATAGTTGAAAGAACCCCTGCGCCGAACGGCGCGGGGTATTGCCGCTCGCGATATAAAAAGGAATAAACGCTCAGGTTCGTGCTATCCCCTATTCGATAGGAATAAGCCTCCCCCGCTTCGAATGAAGCGGGGGAGGATCCAAGAAAAAAGGGCAGAACGAAGGTTCTGCTCTTTTTTTGCCCAACGGGGCTTTATTTTAAAATCTTTTCTCCGTCAAAGGGAATGATGCCGAAGCCAACGCCCATTTTGTTGCCGGCGGCAAGATAGTCGGCAAGGCTTCTTTGCAGCGAGGTCTTTCTCGGCATATAGGTTACGTCGCCGTTGTAGTTGCAGCCGAACACGCGCGTGGCGTTTCGGGGAAGCTCCTCCTCCTTGGTGACGAGGACCTCAAAATCCTCGGCAAAGCTTCGCATATTCGAGCCTTCCTTGCAAAGGGCGACCGTCGGCGGATAGATGAGCCAGGTTCCGCAGCCGAAGGCAACAACGTCCCCAAAGCCCATCGTGCCGCGGAAGTGCTGATACGCCAGCTTGTAGGATTCGATCCTCTCCTCCTTCGGGAGCGGCCCAAGAGAGGGAATGTGAATCATAGGAATCAATGTTTTTCGGTCGATATGTAAACCAAACTTTTCATAAGGCTGCTCAAGCGGCAGGTACCACTTGGCGTATTGCAGGCGGCCGAAGGAAAAACGCTCTAACCGAAAGAGCGGACCGTACCAAGCAAGCGCGGAGGTACCGACGATGCCGTACTGCTTGCGGCATTCCTCACACTTGGCGCGCAGATCAAGCGCGGCATCCCAGAAGCGCGCTTCCTCGTATCCCTTCTCCCTGTAGATCTCTTGCAGGCGGCGGTGGGCTACCGTGCAGAACAGAAAATCCAGGGTATAGCGCGGGATATTGGTTTTGGCGGCAAGCTCGGTCAGCGGGGCGGTGGCATCCGGGATCGCCAGCGCCGTGTTCTCATAAAAATTCTCTACCAGCTGAAGCATAAGGGCCTGCCCCTCTTCCCCCAGTCGCTCATAGGCCGAGATCAGAAAAAAGCGATCGTCATCGGCAAGGCCGATTCGCTCACAAAACGAAAATACAAAGCTTTTCATAAAGCACCTTCCTTTCCCCTTTATTATAGATAGTTTTTGGGGGTTTGTCAACCGAAAAATTGCCTTTTTGCCCGTTGCTTTACCCTACGAAATTGACAAAAAGCGATAAAGGCGGTATAATGGGAAAAAAGACGGGATCCCCCGATAAAGTAAAGGAATCACCATGATCGACCATTCGCTTTATACCGAAATCCTTTCGGCCGAAATGCGCCTTGCGATGGGCTGTACCGAGCCGATCGCTTTAAGCTTTGCCGCCGCCATTATCCGTGACGCGTTGGGAGAGCGGCCCGAGGAGATCGAGGCTTATATCAGCGGCAACATCATCAAAAACGTTAAAAGCGTGATCGTACCCGCCACGGGCGGTATGCATGGGATCGAGGCGGCGCTTGGCGCGGGGGTTCTTTCGGGCGCGCCCCAAAAGAAATTAGAGGTGCTTACCGCCCTGCCGAGGGGCGCCCGCGAAAAGATCGAAGAATTTCTTGCCGCTTGCCCCATCACGGTGAACGAGCTGGAGACCGAGAAGCCCTTCGAGGTCAAGCTTTGCGCCAAGGCGGGCGAAAAAAACGCCACCGTCCACCTTTCGGATCGGCATACCCACGTTGAGGGCGTTACGCTTAACGGCGAGGATATCACCCGGCGCTATCGCGTGCAAGAAGAGGTCAAGGAAGAGGTTGCCCTGGATTACAGCATCCTTTCGGTCGAGGGCATCGTTGAATATGCCGACACCGTAGAGCTTGATACGGTTCGCCCCCTGCTTCTTCGCCAGATCGAGATGAATATGGCGATCGCCGAGGAAGGGCTTCGCGGGGATTGGGGCGCTTCGATCGGAAAAATTCTTTATAATAACGGAAATTGCAGCCTGCGCGATAAGGCGCGGGCGATGGCCGCCGCGGGATCCGACGCCCGTATGAGCGGGTGCGAGATGCCGGTCTGCATCCTTTCGGGCAGCGGAAACCAAGGGATCACCACCTCGGTTCCCGTCGTCGTCTGGGCGAGGGATAAGGGCGCTTCCGAAGAGGAGCTTCTTCGCGCGCTGCTTGTGGCCAACCTTGTGACGATTCATCAAAAGACGGGTATCGGTTGCCTTTCGGCCTATTGCGGCGCGATCAGCGCGGGGGTCGGATGCGCTTCGGGCATCTGTTATCTGGAGGGCGGTCGGTTTTACGAGATCGCGCATACCGTCGTCAACGGCGTGGCCATTCTCTCGGGCACGATCTGTGACGGGGCCAAGCCCTCCTGCGCCGCCAAGATCGCCATGGCCGTGGAGGCGGGGATCGCGGGCTATGAGATGACCAAGCATCATAAGCAATTCTACGGTGGGGACGGCATCGTGACTAAGGGGGTCGAAAACACCATTAAGAACGTCGGTCGCCTTGCCTGCCGCGGTATGAGCGGCACCGATAAAGAGATCATCAAGATGATGCTCAAAAAGGAATGCTGATATGAATATGGTGGAAAAGGGGCGTTATCGCCACTTCAAGGGGATGGAATACGAGGTTCTCTTCACCGCGCGCCATTCGGAAAGCGAGGAAGAGCTGGTTATCTACCGCGCCCTTTACGGGGATGGCACGGTCTGGGCCCGCCCCCTTAGTATGTTTCGGGAAACCGTTCTTCACGAGGGGAAAGAGGTTCCTCGGTTTCAAAAAATCGACTAAAGAGAAAGCGCTTGCTATGGCAAGCGCTTTTTGTTTGACAAAGGGGAGAAGCTGTATTATAATGAATTCATCACCGATAAAAGGAAAAGAAAATGGATATTTCGGCTTATTTAGAGAGGCTTGGGCTTTCGGTGGGAGAGATTTCTCATACCGCAGCCTTTTTGCGCCGCCTGCAATACGCGCACGTAACACACGTGCCCTATGAAAACTTGGATATTGTGGCGGGGGTTCCGCTTTCACTTGACCCCGAGGATATTTTCGATAAGGTGGTAAGGCGCCACCGCGGCGGCTATTGCTTTGAGCTGAATTGCCTTTTGGCGCATATGCTTGAAGAAATGGGCTTTTCGGTTCGCAGCTTTCTCGGCAGAGTGTGGCGGGGCGAGGTTGGCGTTCCCGTACGCCGCCACCGCGTTTTGGCGGTCGCTTGCGAGGGGAAGATCTATATGCTGGACGTGGGCGTCGGAAACCGCGCGCCGCGCTATCCGTTGCTTCTTGCGGCGGGGCTCGCGCAAGAGCAATGCGGCGAGGTCTATAAGCTTGAATACGACGAGAGGGACGGCTTTACGCTTTACGAGCTTTGCGGCGAGCAATTCCAAAAATTCTTCTCCTTTACCGAGGAATTTCAATACGACATTGACTTTTTGCTTCCCTCCTTTTATTGCGAAAAGCACAAGGATTCGATCTTTAATAAAGAGATGATGGTCGCGATTAAAACCGCCACCGGTCGAAAAACGGTCAACCACCGTACCTATAAAATTTTCGAGGGTGAAAAGATCACCCATATCGAAGAAAATATGACCGATGAGCGCCGTCGCGCCGTCCTAAAAGACGAGTTCGGCCTCGCGTGGGAAGGATAAAAAAGAAAAGCAACCCAAAAGGGTTGCTTTTTTCGGTTGTAAAGATCGAATGTTAAAGCTCTCAAAAACCGATCTCTTTTTTGCACTCAACAAACGCTTGTACGCATTTGTCGATATCTTCTTTGCTGTGCCCTGCCGACATTTGCGTGCGGATACGCGCTTTGTCTTTCGGTACGACGGGATAGAAAAATCCGGTTACGTATATGCCCTTTTCAAGCATCTTTTCCGCTACCTTTTGGCTCAGCACCGCATCGTAAAGCATGACGGGAATAATAGCGTGGTCTTTGCCCGCAAGGTCAAACCCGTTCTTTTCCATTTCGCTGCGGAAATACTTCGCGTTTTCCATTACCTTATCTCGTAAACTCGTATCATTTTCAATCATTTCGAATACTGTAAGCGTCGTTGCGCAAATTGCGGGCGCTACGGTATTGGAGAAGAGATAAGGTCTGCTTCTTTGGCGAAGCAGATCAATGATTTCCTTTCTGCCGCTTGTAAAGCCGCCGCTCGCGCCGCCCAAGGCCTTTCCGAAGGTTCCCGTAATAATATCCACTCGGCCCTGTACGCCGCAATATTCCGCCGTTCCTCTGCCCGTGTCGCCGACAAATCCGGTTGCGTGGCTGTCGTCTACCACAACGAGAGCGTTGTATTTTTCGGCTAAATCACATACGCCTTTTAAGTTGGCGATAATACCGTCCATAGAAAATACGCCGTCGGTAACGATGAGCTTATGCTTGGCGCCGTTTGCGTCGGCCTCTTTCAGCTTTGCTTCCAAATCCTCCATATCGTTATTTTTATAACGGTATTTCGTGGCCTTTGAAAGTCTTACGCCGTCAATAATGCTTGCGTGATTAAGCTCGTCGGAAATAATAGCGTCTTCTTTCGTGGTGATCGTTTCAAAAAGGCCGCCGTTTGCATCAAAGCAGCTGCTGTATAATATCGTATCTTCCGTGCCCAAGAATCCCGAAATTTTGCTTTCCAATTCTTTATGTATCGTTTGCGTACCGCAAATAAAACGCACGCTCGAAAGACCGTAGCCGTACTTTTCATAGCTTTCTATCGCGGCTTTTTTAAGAGTTTCGTTGTTGGAAAGACCCAAATAGTTGTTGGCGCAAAAGTTTAAAACGCCGTTTGCCTTCGTCGTGTCGATACACGCGCTCTGCGGCGTAGTTATAATACGCTCCTCTTTCCAAAGACCGCTTTGTTTAATATCGTCTAAGATATCTTGAAAATACTTCTTATCGATCATTTTACATCTCTCCAATCCAAAATTACTTTGCCCGATTTTCCGCTATGCATCATCTCAAAGCCTTTTTCAAATTCGGTATAAGGCAATTCCGCCGTGATGATTTTGGAAATATCCAAGCCGGATTTAAGCATAGCCGTCATCTTATGCCAGGTTTCAAACACTTCACGGCCGTAAATGCCCTTTATAGTCAACATATTAAAGATGACCTTATTCCAATCGATGGTCGTGTTATTTCCTTGCACGCCAAGCATTGCAATTTTGCCACCCATAATCATATTGTCTATCATTTCGTTAAAGGCGATCGCGCTGCCGCTCATTTCCAAACCGATATCAAAGCCCTCTTTCATACCGATTTCTTTCTGCGTGTCCTTCAATCGCGATTCCTTCGTGTTTACCGTGATAATGGAGTCGCACACCTGCTTCGCAAGCTCAAGCCGGTAATCGCTGATATCGGTAAGCACTACGTTCTTTGCGCCAACGTGACGGCAAATGGCCGCCGCCATAATTCCGATCGGTCCCGCGCCCGTGATCAATACGTCCTCGCCTACCATGCCGTATTTGAGCGCCGTATGGGTCGCATTACCCAAAGGATCGAAAATGGAATACATTTTTTCGGGGATTGCTTCCGTATCGCAAAGCCACAAATTAGAAATGGGAATACACGCGTACTCGGCAAAAATGCCGTCACGGTTTACGCCGATCCCCTGCGTGTTCGGGCAAAGATGCCTTCTGCCCGCGCGGCAGTTACGGCATTTACCGCAAACAACGTGCCCTTCGGCCGATACGATATCTCCCACCTTGAAATTATCGGTTGCGCCTTTGATTTCTACGATTTCGCCAACAAATTCATGCCCGATGGTCATAGGCGGGTTGATTGTTTTTTGCGCCCAGTCATTCCAATCGTAAATATGCACGTCTGTTCCGCAGATCGCGGTGTAATGGATTTTTACAAGCGCTTCGCCAAAGTTGATTTTCGGGATTTCTTTCTGTACTAACTCCAAGCCCTTTTCTCTCGACGGCTTGATTATGGCGTTCATCTTCATATGGTTTTTCTCCCTCGTGTTTTATTCTTTTTTGCCGTTTTGTAACCTTCAAGGATATTTGATTGCTAAAAGCCTTGCTCCGTATCATCTCATACGAGAGTATTATACTACACGTCTCGTCTTTTTTCAATAGATTTACATGCAACAAACCCCAAAATTATACGATTCAAATAACAGCGAAAGCCCCCCGATTTGCCCCGTTGCGTTTCGGAACCGTCGCTTTGAGGCCGCGGGGGGATCTGCCTGCCCTCCTCCCTTGGGCGGCAAAACGCTCCGTAATAAGAAAAAGAAAAGCAACCCCTTCGGGTTGCTTTTCTTTTTCTGTGTTGTGCTTCCTTAATAGATGCCTAAATGTTATTGTGGAAATAATAAAGCGTATTTGTTTGTGTATCAAAAAAATAAACGTCGTAGCTGACGAGAAATGTGAATCCATCGTCCCAAGTATGCTTTTCAGAGTCGATATACAAATAGTCTTCACTGTCTATCAATGAACGATCAAAATCGTAATTTACAACAATTTCACGTGATGCATCCCCTTTGCGATAGGTTTCTATCCAGCTTTCAAAATTGTCTAAATGCTCATTCAAGGCATCAATATCTGATTGCTGAATTTTTGAAAAATATTCGTTATCGGTAAAATCCACCGAATTATAATAATATTTTGCGTAATCTGTATAATCTTGAAACGCTCCTTCGGTATAAAATTCGTGACTCTTGTATTCGCCTAAAGAACTAAGCACTTTATATTTAGGAGCGGTGCAAGAAGATAAAGTTGATATAAAAACGATTAGTGAAAGAATGATGACTGCCGGTTTAATTCGTTTCATCTCATCTCTGCTCTCCTTTAGCGAAAGTCTTATAGTAATTCTCGAATAAATTGATTTTCTTTTTATAATCCAGCATTTCTATCCTTTTCTCGTTGATCCAATACGCTTTTTGAATAATGTCGTATGCGTATTTCTCGTCCTCGTTTTTCGGGGGAGTACTTACGGGATTTAAACCTCACAAGTCATCTTCTTTATAAGGTTAAAACATTTATCTCCGGTAGTGACTTCTATTGGATATGTTTTTTGCCGGCTGTTATATTAAGCGTTGTTTGTTGGCTAAGCATTCTCCGTCAAACATTATGTAGCTGTAGCAGTCATCGCTAAGCCCCGCCTCAATTGTGTGCCCGTCTACAACTGCGCTAAGATTGTGGGTAAACTCCATAATTCCCTTTTTCTCGTCGTAAACAACGCCGTTTATCACAAGCTCGTTGACGCTTTTAACTCTACGATAGCAAATTTTATAGTCCTCCACACGCGCCTCAAGTAATATTCTGACTTTAACCGAACGGTTTGCGCGTCTGACCGGATTGTCATCTACTCCACTCTCGCGTCTTTTTGCCTTTTGAGTGTGCTTTTCCATCTCTTTTTTCCTTTGCCTAGAGGAAACAAGACCGTATGTTATGATGAACACCCCCGCAAAACATACGAACACTCCTATAGCTATGTATCCGTTGTCATAGGCGTCTAATGCCGCCTGCGACTCTTCAAAATTCAAAATCTCTCCTGATCCCGCTATGATTTCAACAACATAATCATTATTGGGATTGACCAAAATATCAAGCTTCGTTCCCTTTTTTAGCGAACGCATAGTGTCGGCAAATTCCTGTGTTTCGGTGTGTGGGAATACATCATACGATGATCCGTCTGTGAAAATAATCGTTCTGTAATTTTTCCCAGCCTCGTATTCCTCAAACTCACCCGAATAAGCAATCGCCTCCGAGCGCGGGATAGGCTTATTGCCACTTTGTGTAAGTGCAAAAAACACCCCAAAAAGAATCCCTAAAATCCCGACGATAATTGAACCCGTCTTGGATTCCAGAACACTATCCGCCCAAGAATGTCTATCTGAAAAACGCCTATTTTTCATAGCGGAACACCGCCTTTCGTATTGATGAGATAATTATAGCACAAAAACGCTCTTTCGTAAAGAGTGATGTTTGCCCTCGCGGGCAAGTGATGTATTGCTATCGCACAGGGATGTTACTTCCGTTGGTCGCAGTGATGTGATGTGTTCCGCCTCCTAACGCGCGAAGCGCACATCACAAGGCGAAGCCGCCATCACGCACGTAGTGCGCATCACGTTCCGCTTGCGGAACACATCGTTCCAAAAACGAAAAAGCAGTCCGTTGGACTGCTTTCGTTTTTGTGAAAGGGCTATAAACAAAGATATTTTTGAAGAAGCGCTTACGGGATTTGAACCTCACGGAATGATTTTGTTTCATAATCAAACTCAAAACGCTTAACAGTTTCAATTCTTTTTTTAAAAAGATTTTTCAGACCCGCAGAGGAAAAAGTTGCACAAATGCTTTCCTTTTCATCTTCCGACACAATCAAAAGGCTTTCGTCCCGAACAACTTTGTTTCCCTTCGAAGTGTATCTTCGTTCTATGGGATATCGAAAGAACATCTCCAAAAATTCGATAGCTCTATCCACGTAATTAGGCATACCTTCTTCTAAATCGAATGAATAATCTTCAAAATGGACATGGTTGCCGAAATAAAAAACAATGATTTCGTTTTCAACAACCTCAAACGCAATATGATATGGTGATTGTTCTATAATTTCAACATAATCAGCGGTGTATGCTCTCCCCAAATAATCCTTGTGTCCCTCTGTTTGTACTATATATTGCGACTTGGGAATGAATTTGTCTGTAAAATCTATGATTCTTTCTGTTACCATAAAATTCATATTTTTCCCGCCTTTCTTTTGATTATTATATTATAAAATCGCACTTTTGTCAATGAAGCATTCGCGCCATTGGCGAATATGAAGCAGAAGCCTTACGGCTCCTATGAAGCGGCGGGCTCGCAGAGAGTAAGATTTTTCGCGTTGCCGCTTACAAGCAAGCTTGACGCGCTCTGCGGCTCAAATGCGCATACCGCCCACGGCGGTATCTTGCCATGCGAGCATACAAAATTAGGACTAAAATGAACCCGCGCGATTCTCTCTATTTAACCCGCGAGCGGCAATACCCCATTCTGCGGTCTTTCGAGCCGCAGAGGGGGGGCTCTCGTCCTCTCGTACCACGGGATAAAAAGAAACCCCATCCGCGGGGGATGGGGAGGCTACGGGATATTCACCTTTGGTGAAGATTTTTCGCCTTGCCGCTTACAAGCAAGCTTGACGCGCTCTACGGCTCAAATGCGACCCCCCATTCTGCGGCCTTTTAAGCCGCAGAGGGGGGCTCTCGTCCTCTCGTACCACGGAATAAAAAGAAACCCCATCCACGGGGGATGGGGGGCTGCGGGATATTCACCCACGGTGAAGATACCCACACCCTACGTCTGAAGAGCAAGCTCTTCGATCTTCGGGCGGGGTATGCGACCCCCATTC
>JAZRFI010000166.1:0-1673 GCA_045661285.1 Eubacteriales bacterium
GACCCGCGATATGGTAAAGGCCGACCGCGCCGTTTGAGGCGGTCGCCGCGCCGAAGTCCTTTAAGTAGGAGGTGGCTTCATCGGACAGCTCGTTGCCGATCCACTTATCCAGCCCGACGACGTACGGCAGGTCCTCCATCACCTTCATCCCGATGGCCGAGCCGAGAAGCTGGGCTTCGGGCTTCTTTTTGGTTTCGATCTTAACGACCCACGTAGCTTTTCTTCCTTCGTCGGTAAGAAGCCCGAAATAGGGAACGTACCCAACGATCGAGCCCATAATATCGATAATACCCGAGTTGCGGTTGCAACGGGCGCCCAGCACCGAGTTGGCGTATACGACGGCGCTGGATTCGGCCCAAGAAAGGACCTCGCCCTTTTCGGGCTTGTTGCCGACCTCGTCCATATAGCAGGTGCAGGTAAAGGCGTTTTTATCCATCAGCCCAAGCTTTTCCAGCTGCCCCTCGTAAAAGGATTGCTTGCTGTACATAAACTTATTGAAAACGAGGTTCTGCAAAAAATTGGCGGGCACGTTTTTGTCGATCGGGCGGGGGTCGACCGAGAACTTCTGACCCGAGGAAACGCCCGCGTCAAGCAGGGTCTGCATCAGGTCGTAGACCGGGGACATGACCTTCAGCCCAAAGGAGGTAACGAGATGGTTATATGTAGAGGTAATGGGAACGAGCTTCTCGGCCCCGAACGCTTCGCCGTACATAACAAGCGTTTTCATGACCTTGGCAAGCGTTTCGCCCTTTTCTCCGTCAAGGATCGCTTGCTGTTCTTTCGTCAGTATCATTTTTTCTCTCCTTATCTTTTATCACAGCTTCATGGCTACATCCCACGCGCCCCAGATAACCGTACGCAGGTTACCGACCTTCGAAGCGTCGCCGATCACGTGGACATGCTTGCTCTTCTTGGCAACGGGGGCGGGGTTGTATCCGATCGAAAGAATGACCGAATCGCAATCGACCGTAAAGGTCTTGCCCTCTTTATCGCGAAGCGTTACGTTGCCGTCGCCGATCTCCGAAAGCGCGGTTTCAAGATGAACGGGAACCTTGTTGGTCTTGAAGAAATCGCGCAGGTAGCTGGTGTTGGCAAGGCAGATGCCCTTCGCCGTAATAAGATCGTCTTGCATTTCAACGATCGTGGGCTTTTTGCCCTGCAGGTAGAGATCGTAGGCGATCCCACAGCCCGTAAGACCGCCGCCGATCACGACGACGTTTTCCCCGACCGGCTTGTTACCAAGCAAATAGTCTACGGCCTCGATGGCCCCTTCGGCGCCCTTGACGGGGATCTTCTTCGCCACCGCCCCGGTCGCCACGATCACCTCGTCGGCATCCAGCGCCTTAACGTCGGTGATCTCGGTGTTCATCTTTACGTCGATCGGGTATTTTTTCAGCTCACGGATATACCAGGCAATAAGGGCGCGGTCCTTCTCCTTAAAGGAGGGGGCGGCCGCCGCAATGAATACACCGCCAAGCTTATCGCCCTTTTCGTAAAGGGTTACGCTGTGGCCGCGCGCGGCGCAAAGGATCGCCGCCTCCATACCGCCGATACCGCCGCCGATGACGGCGATCTTCTTGGCCTTCTTGGCGGGCTGGATGGAATACTTCTTGGACTGCATGGTCTCGGGGTTCAGGGCGCAACGGGCCAGACCCATGGTGTCGGTGAGATCC
>JAZRFI010000167.1:0-6877 GCA_045661285.1 Eubacteriales bacterium
CCAAGGAAAGCGTTGACTTAATACGAAAGGCTAAGGCCGAGGGGCTCGACATCACCGCCGAGACCGCCCCGCACTATCTGCTTCTGGCCGACGCCGACCTGCCAGAGGACGGTCGCCTTAAAATGAACCCCCCGCTTCGCGCCGAAGAGGATCGGCAAGCCCTTATCGTGGGGATCCTCGACGGTACGATCGGTATGATCGCCACCGACCACGCCCCCCACAGCGAAGAGGAAAAGAGCCGTGGACTAAAGGGGAGCGTGATGGGCATCGTGGGGCTGGAGACCGCCTTCCCGTTGCTTTATACGCACTTTGTTAAAACCGGTGTGATGAGCGAAAGAAAGCTTTGCGAGCTTCTTTGTCACAACCCGCGCCGCCGCTTCGGCATCCCGGAGGACGACAGCTTCTCGCTTTGGGATCTTTCGGCGGAATACGAGATCGATCCTAACGACTTTTCCTCACAAGGGCGTTCCACCCCCTTTGCGGGTGAGCGGGTCTTTGGAAAGTGTGTGCTTACCGTTAAAAACGGTAAAGTAGTGTTTACAGATTTATAATTTCGGAGGATATAGATATGGCAAAGAGAACCGACATCAAAAAAATTCTGATCATTGGCTCGGGCCCGATCATCATCGGCCAGGCCGCGGAATTCGACTACGCGGGCACGCAGGCGTGCTTGGCGCTGAAGGAAGAGGGGTACGAGGTCGTCCTCGTCAACTCCAACCCCGCCACCATTATGACCGATACGACAATCGCCGATAAGGTGTATATGGAGCCCTTGACGCTTGAATACATCGCCAAGATCCTGCGGTATGAGCGTCCTGACGCCATTCTGCCCGGCATCGGTGGGCAGACCGGGCTTAACCTTGCGATGCAGCTGGAGAAGAAGGGTGTTCTGGCCGAATGTAACGTTGAGCTTCTCGGCACCGGAAGCGACAGCATCGAGCGCGCCGAGGACCGTGAGCTTTTCAAGGAGCTTTGCGAATCGATCGGTGAGCCGGTCATTCCCTCCGAGATCACCTATTCCTTAGAAGAAGCGAAGGCCGCGGCCGCGCGCATCGGCTACCCGGTCGTTCTTCGCCCCGCCTTCACGCTCGGCGGTACGGGCGGCGGGTTTGCCGATAACGAGGGGGAGCTGCTCGAGATCCGGCTGAACGCCTTTAAGCTTTCCCCGGTTCACCAGGTTCTCATTGAAAAGAGCGTAAAGGGCTATAAAGAGATCGAGTTCGAGGTCATGCGTGACTGCTATGACCACGCCATCACCATCTGCGGTATGGAAAACATCGACCCCGTCGGCGTCCACACCGGCGACTCGTGCGTGGTTGCGCCGATCATGACTCTTTCCAAAAAAGACGAAAAAATGCTCAACGACTCGGCGATCAAGCTTATCAAAGAGCTTAAGATCGCGGGCGGGTGCAACGTTCAGTTCGCCCTGCATCCCGAAACCTCCGAATACTATCTGATCGAGGTCAACCCGCGCGTTTCGCGCTCGTCGGCCTTGGCGTCGAAGGCCAGCGGCTACCCGATCGCCCGCGTGACCGCAAAGATCGCGGTAGGCATGTCGCTGGAAGAAATTAAAATAGCCAACACCAACGCGGCGTTTGAGCCCAGCCTTGACTACGTTATCGCGAAATTACCCCGTTTCCCGTTTGACAAATTTGCGTCGGCTACCAACAAGCTTGGTACGCAAATGAAGGCGACGGGCGAAATTATGGGTATCGGTTCGAACCTGGAAGAGGCGCTTTTGAAAGGAATCCGTTCGCTTGAGATCGGCGCTAACCACATCTACCACTCTAAGTTCGACAATATGAGCGTAGACGAGCTGCTTGATTACATCAAGGACTTCCGCTCGGATAATATTTTCGCGATTGCCGAGCTTATCTATCACGGTGTTTCTATTGAAAAGCTTCACGAAGTTACGATGATTACCCCCTACTTCTTACAGGCGTTTAAAAATATTATTGATATGGAAGAAACGCTTCGTGTCAACAAAGACGCCGAAACGCTTAAAAAAGCGAAGAAGATGGGCTTTAGCGACAAGTATATCGCCAGACTTTGGAACCTAAAAGAGCTCGACGTTTATAATATGAGAAAAGAGATCAATCTTTTCCCTGTATTTAAAATGGTCGATACCTGCCATACGGGCGCTTACATTCCTTACTTCTATTCTTCGTACACGGGCGAAAACGCATCGCGTTTAAGCGATAAGAAAAAGCTGATCGTTCTTGGTGCCGGTCCTATCCGTATCGGTCAAGGCGTAGAGTTCGACTATTCTACCGTTCACGCAGTCATGACGATTAAAAACGCGGGTTACGAGGCGATCATTATCAACAATAACCCCGAAACCGTATCGACCGACTATACGACGGCGGATAAGCTTTACTTTGAACCCTTAACGCCCGAAGACGTTATGAACATTATCGAGTTTGAAAAGCCGGACGGTGTCGTTGCGTCGCTCGGCGGTCAAACGGCGATCAATTTGGCTCAACCCCTCCACGACAGAGGCGTTAAGATCGTCGGCACCGATTGCGAGGCTATCGATCGGGCGGAAGACAGAAACGCCTTCGAAAACCTTTTGAACGAGCTGAATATTCCGAGAGCAAAGGGCCGTGCGGTTACCAAGATCGAAGACGGTATCGAGGCGGCGCGTGAGATCGGGTATCCCGTCTTGGTTCGCCCGAGCTTCGTGCTCGGCGGGCGCGCGATGCAGATCGTTGCCGACGAAGAAGGGTTAAAGCACTACCTTAAAACCGCCGTTGAGATCGACGAGGACAAGCCGGTACTGGTAGACAAATACATCCAAGGCAAAGAGGTAGAGGTCGACGCGATTTGCGACGGCATCGACGTATTCGTTCCCGGCATTATGGAGCTTGTTGAAAGAACCGGTATTCACAGCGGCGACAGCATTAGCGTATACCCCACCTTCAGCATTAGCGATAAGGTGAAAGGCATTATCCTGCAATATACGAAAAAGCTCGGTCTTGGCATCGGCATAAAGGGGTTATATAACATTCAATTTATCGTCGACAAAAAAGACGACGTTTATATCATCGAGGTCAACCCCCGCTCCTCAAGAACCGTTCCCTTCCTCTCCAAAGCAACCGGCTATAGCTTAGCCGATATCGCTACCGAGGTTATCTTAGGTAAAACGCTTAAAGAGCAAGGCATCTTCTCGATCTACCCCAGCGAAAAGAAGCGCTGGTACGTAAAGGTTCCGGTATTCTCGTTTAATAAGCTTCGCGGGCTTGACGCTTACCTTTCGCCCGAAATGAAGTCGACGGGCGAGGCGATCGGCTATGACGACAGGCTCAACCGCGCCATGTATAAGGCGCTTCAGGCCTCGGGCATGAAGCTTCAAAATTACGGTACGGTCTTCGTAACCGTAGCCGATAGGGACAAGGAAGAAGCGCTTCCGCTCGTGCGCCGCTTCTATAACCTCGGCTTCAACATCCAGGCGACCAAGGGGACGGGGCAGTTCTTAAAGGCGAACGGCATCCGTACTCATATCCTCAGCAAGATCAGCGAGGGGAACGAAGAGGTCCCGAACGCCATTCGTCAAGGGCATATCGCCTATATCATCAACACGAGTGAGATCGGCAGCTCGGCTAAGACCGAGCATGACGGGCACGAGATCCGCCGCCTGGCCACCGAAAACAACGTAACCATTTTCACCTCTCTTGATACCGTCAAAACGTTGCTTGACGTTCTCGAGGAAACCACCATCTGCATCTCGACCATTGACGCATAAAGCTATGAAGCAAGAAATTTTTATCATTGAAAAAAACCGTAGGATCGCCAAGGACGTCTATTTAATGACGCTTCTTGGGGATACCTCGGCCATTACCAAAAGAGGGCAATTCGTAAACATTCAGATCGACGGGCTGTTTCTCCGCCGCCCGATCTCGGTATGCGATTGCGAGGAAGGCAAGCTTACCCTCATCTACAAGGTCGTAGGAGAGGGAACTAAGCTTCTTTCCGGCTACAAACCGCAAACAAAACTTGACATTCTTGTCGGTCTTGGCAATGGCTACGACACCGCCCCCTCGGGCGATGAGCCGCTGCTTCTCGGCGGGGGCGTCGGCGTGCCGCCGCTCTTTGGCCTTTGCCGTGAGCTGGTTGCCGAAGGCAAAAAGCCGACCGTCATTCTCGGCTTTAACGGAAAGGATGACGCCTTCTTTGAGGAAGAATCCCGCGCCCTCGGCGCCCGCGTGATCGTAACGACCGCCGACGGCAGCTACGGCTTGCAGGGCTTCGTGACCGACGCGATGGCGGAGCTTTCCTACACCTATTTTTACACCTGCGGGCCCGAGCCGATGTTAAAGGCGGTCTTTACCAAAACCGAGACACAGGGTCAGTTCAGCTTTGAAGAGCGGATGGGCTGTGGCTTCGGCGCTTGCATGGGCTGCTCGTGCAAGACGGTTACGGGCTATAAGCGCATCTGCAAGGAAGGCCCCGTCCTTACGAAGGAGGAGATCTTATGGTAAGCACGAAGGTTACTTTAAGCGGGCTTACGCTCGATAACCCCATCATCCCCGCCAGCGGCACCTTCGGCTACGGCTACGAGTTTGCCGAGCTTTACGACATCAATTGCCTTGGCAGCTTCTCCTGCAAGGGGACGACCAAGGAAGGGCGCTTTGGCAACCCCACCCCCCGTATTGCCGAGTGCGCAAAGGGGATGATCAACAGCGTCGGGCTTCAAAATCCCGGCATTGATAAGGTCATTGACGAGGAATTCCCCAAAATGAAGGAGGTCTTCAAAAAGCCGATCCTTGCCAATATCGGCGGCTTCTCCTTCGACGAATACGCCGAGGTCGCTTCGCGCTTTGACGCGTGCCCCGAGGTTGGGATCCTTGAGGTCAATATCAGCTGCCCCAACGTTCACGGGGGCGGGATGGGCTTCGGAACCTCCCCCGAAAGCGCCGCCGAGGTAACGCGGCGTGTTAAGGCCGTCACCAAAAAGCCGGTCTACGTAAAATTAAGCCCGAACGTCACCGATATCGTATCGATCGCTAAGGCGTGCGAGGAAGCGGGGGCAGACGGCATCAGTATGATCAACACCCTACTTGGCATGCGGATTGATCTAAGGAGAAAGCGCCCCGTGATCGCCAATAAAATGGGCGGCTTTTCGGGCCCTGCCATTTTCCCCGTCGCGCTTCGTATGGTCTATCAGGTCTATGAGGCCGTTAAGATCCCGATCATCGGTATGGGCGGCGTTTCCTCGGCCCGCGACGTCATTGAAATGATGCTGGCGGGGGCCACCGCCGTTGAGATCGGCGCTGTTAACCTTGTCGACCCCTTCGCCGGCAAGCGGATCGTAGACGAGCTTTCGCTCGTTATGAAGGAATACAACATTGAATCGTTAGAAAGCATTATAGGAGGTGCGCACTGTGGGTAAGGACGTTATTATCGCTTGCGATTTCGCGAGCAAGGAAGAGGTTTTTTCCTTCCTTGATCTTTTCACCGAGGAGAAGCCTTACGTAAAGATCGGTATGGAGCTGTTTTACGCCGCCGGTCCCGAGATCGTCAAGGAGATCAAGAAGAGAGGTCATAAGATCTTCCTCGATCTGAAGCTGCACGATATCCCGAATACCGTTAAAAAGGCGATGCGCGTTCTTTCGTCGCTTGACGTTGATATGTGTAACCTGCACGCCTCCGGCACGGTCGCGATGATGGAGGCGGCCATTGAGGGCCTCACGCGTGAGGACGGCACCCGCCCGCTCCTCATTGCCGTTACCCAGCTGACCTCGACCAGCCAGGAAAGAATGGAAAGCGATCTTCTCATCAAAGAACCGCTTGATAAGGTGGTTATGCATTACGCCTCCTGCGCCAAGCAGGCGGGGCTTGACGGGGTCGTTTGCTCGCCCCTGGAAGCCGGAAAGGTACACGAGATTTGCGGAAAGCAGTTCTTAACCGTCACCCCCGGCGTTCGCTTTGCCGACGGGGAGGTTGGTGACCAGGTTCGCGTTACCACGCCTGAAAGAGCCCGTGAGATCGGCTCGGATTATATCGTCGTCGGTCGCCCGATCACCGCGGCCGCCGATCCCGTAGCCGCCTATCGCCGCTGTGTTAACGAATTTGTAGATTGAGAGGAAAGTAAAAATGAACGCTATCGAAAAAAAGATTGCTAAGGATCTGTTGTCTATCAAGGCGGTTTTCTTCCGCCCCGATGAGCCCTTTACCTGGGCCAGCGGCATCAAAAGCCCCGTATATTGTGATAACCGCTTAACGCTTACCGCGCCCCTCGTCCGTACTGACGTCGAAGAGGCGCTTGCCGAGACGATCAAGCGCGAATACCCCGAAGCTGAGGTGCTGATGGGTACCTCGACGGCGGGCATTGCCCACGCCGCCATCACCGGTCATATCCTCGGTCTGCCGATGGGATACGTCCGCTCGGGCGCCAAGGATCACGGCCGCGGCAACCAGATCGAGGGAAAGCTGGAGGCGGGTCAGAAGGTCGTCGTCGTTGAGGACCTTATTTCGACCGGCGGAAGCGTTATCGAGGTCGTGAACGTTCTGCGTGAAGCGGGGGCCGAGGTGCTGGGTATCGTCAGCATCTTCACCTACGGCATGCAGAAGGGTCTTGACCGCTTGGCCGCCGCCAACGTCAAAAACGTCAGCCTTACCAATTTCGACTGCATTGCAGAGATTGCCGCTGAGGAAAGCTATATTAAGCCGGAGGACGTCAAGCGCTTAATCGCCTTCCGCAACAATCCCTCTGACGAATCCTGGATTAACGGGGGTAACTGAGCATGCGCCGCCTCGTAGATATTATGGACCTCTCGGTTGAAGAGATCCGTGCGCTGATCGAGGTTGCCGCCGATATTATCGAGCATCCCGAGGACTATCGCGAGCGTTGCCGCTACAAAAAGCTTGCCACCCTCTT
>JAZRFI010000168.1:0-1677 GCA_045661285.1 Eubacteriales bacterium
CGTCTATCACCTTTTTGACGAGGCCTTGGCCGCTACCCGTGGGGCGCGCGAGCGAAACAACCTCCGCCTTTTCCGCATGGCCTTCCGTTATTCGGATCTTGACACGTTTGACAAGACCACCGAGGTGTGGGATTGGAAGGGCGCGCACCGTGAGTACGACGATCCGACGGGTGAGCTTGCCTATATCGCCACGCACTACGAAAGCTTTGGGCGAAACGATCCAGGCTATGCGATCTCTTGCCCCGCCTTTAATACCGACACAAAGGACTTTGTGCCGAATGAATGGTATCGATTTGAATAATTTTGTAAAAGATACATAACAAAAGGGACAGAGAATTTTCAAATTCTCTGTCCTTTTTCTATTAGGCGTTATCGTGGCCTATGAGTGGCCGCTCGAGAAGGAACAGGACCTATATTCCGCCGCTCGGCCCCCTCCCGAAGGAGGAACGGTTGGGGTCCTATAAAATGGCGTATCGGCAATCCTTATACGACTTCACTTTATTTGTTTACAAGGGGGGCGTCGTCCTTTGAAAGTGCCTCGTAGGCGGCGTCAATGGCGGCAAAATGCTTAATAAAGCACTTATAAAAGCCGCGGCTTTCTTCGGTGATGTAGGGCGTCTCGGGCGGGCCGAGTGCTTTCAGCCTTTTGTAGTCGTAGGCGCCGTTTACCTTCCATCCTTCCAAAAAGCCGATGTGTATGGCGTTTTTCGGACAGAAGAAGGAGCAACGCATACACATATCGCAATGGTGGGAAAAAACGATTTTTCCGTCTCTTTGCGAAATGTTTTGGTGGGGGCATTGGCGTACGCACAGCCCGCAGCCGTTGCACTTTTCGGGATCTGCCTTGTAGAGGAAGGAATTGACGTTCCCGCCTATTTTTTGGATCCCGACGAAGAAGGCCCCAAGATCGTAGATCGGATTGCTTTTTTGGCGTTGCACGATCCCCGTTTTGAGGTTGTGCAGCATAATCTCGGTAAGCTTTTCATTGTACGAAAGGATCTCGCGCACGAAATCGTCCTCAAAGCGAAAATGAATGTTATAGGGCATAACGAAGTGGTATTCGCCCCGAAGAATGGCCCCTGAGCGCTTCATGCGCCGAAGCAGAATACGGCTGGATGCGTTGTTCATCGCAAAGGTCTCGCCGCTGTTTTTATAGATGGAAAAGGGTTGCCCCCGCCGAAAACGAAGCTTTCTTACGTATTGGTTAAAGGGAAGGGGGGAGTTAAATCCGTAAATAGGATACCCGAAGCCGATAAGGTCATAGCCATCGGTCGCGGTGAGGGGCGTTTTTGCGTCGATCTCCACAAGCGTTGTCTCGTGTCCTTCTTTTTCAAAGCGTGCGGCCAGCTCTTTCGAAAGATAACGGGTGTTGAAGGTGCCGGTATAGTAAAGTAAGAGGATCTTCATAGCTCCACCATTCCGTTTTCTACTAAAAAGGCAAGGTGGTCACGCACGGTTTCCGCAAGCGGCCTTGGGGCATAGCCAAGGGCTTTTGCTCTATCCAGCGGGAAATCGGTGTCGGCGCGAAGCGAGGCCAGCGAAGAAGAGGTGTAAAGCGGCCGTTTGCCGGTAAGCTTTGAGCCAAGCCATAAAAAGGGAAGGCCGACGTAGGCCCTCCACATTGGCAGGGTAGGAAGCATTTTTCGACCCCTGATCTTTGAAACGACAGAAAGCACC
>JAZRFI010000169.1:0-13951 GCA_045661285.1 Eubacteriales bacterium
CCCATAAAACAGCCGTTTTTCGGGACTTTCTTTTTTTGTTTTTTTCTTCTTATTTTTTTATAAAAGCGTTTTTTTCACAACTTTTCGGGCTCTTCGGGTATACGTCGGGCCAGCGAAAGGTTCTTATACGCTACCTCACCGCTTACCTCGCGGATCACGCGGATAAAGGGTGGCAGGGTAAAGGCGGCCTCCTCAGTGGGAAGCTCCACCTCCAAAACAGCGCTTCTTTGCCAGAAGGGGTAGATGTCCACCTCCAACAAGCGCCCGCCGTACGGGATGCAATACCGCTTCTTTTCAATGGGGGAAAGCGCCCCGTCCGCAAGGCGCAAAAGCGCCTCGTACTCCTCTTTCCCGATCTGCCGCTCCTCCTCAATACAGGATAGATCGGTAAGGCGGGTCTTTTTGGTCTCGGTATAGCCAACCTCGCCGCCGTGCACGCGCCGCCGCACCCGATGGGTAAGCCCATCCCGGGATACGAGATAGGTTTGCAGGATCTCGTCGCAAAAAGCCCCTTCCATTGAAAGAAGATCGGCCTCTTTCGGCATCTCGATCAAAAATTTCCGTTCGATTTCAAAGGGTCTTTTCTCTTCCATACGGTATCTCCCCAAAGGCCGACGGCCTCTTCCTTATCCGAATTCTTCTATTATTATACTACGTCGCTTCTCAAAACGCAAGAAAAAACCGTTTCCGCATCACATTCGCCCCAAAAACCTTCTTTTTGCAAAAAAACGAAAAATAACCGAAAAGGTGATTGACACCGACCGAAAAATATGATATACTCTTTTGCGTTATTGGGATATAGCCAAGCGGTTAAGGCACCAGACTTTGACTCTGGCATTTCGTTGGTTCAAATCCAACTATCCCAGCCAACCAAAAACGCACTTTTGTCTACCGACAAAGGTGCGTTTTTGGAATGATGTTTGCCTGTGGCAAATGATGTTGGCTTCGCCAATGATGACGACTTCGCCTAATGATGTGTGCCTTACGGCACATTGGGCAAACATCGCATCATTGCGGCACGCAGTGACGCAATATCATTTTGAGCGAAGCGAAAAACATCATATCGCCACAAGGCGATGCATCATTTGACAAGTAAGCGGATTTGTTTTATAATAGACACAGAAAAGGCGGTGATATTATGGAACCACTCGAATTCCTGTTTGACTTTATTCTAAATTGGTTTAATTTTATAAAGAATCCCATCATAAAAGCAATCGTACAGGTTACAGCAATGGCGATTTTCACAGCTATTTTGGTTTTCATAATTATAGCAATTTCTAAATTGATCATTTCTTTTATTGTATAGATAATGGAATAAAATTGACTTTTGTTCGCTTTTACCTATGCTTAGACACCTTTTCACTCGTTTAAGGCAACAAAAAAGGACTGCGTGTGCAGTCCTTTTTTGCTGGCTGGGATAATTCCACTTTTGAAACAAGCTCTTGCCGAGAGTGTCATTGACAAATCGAGGGCATTTATGATATAATTTACTCAACGAAAAGAATAAAGAAAGGCGGTAACATTATGAAAAAATTTCTTTGTGTGATTCTTTCGCTCGTTTGTATGGTTTCCTTGTCATCTTGCGCGCTTTTGGAATTGATTTACGGCCCCACTGAGCCTGAAGATCCCAAGCCCGAAAGCATCGACACGACGCCTTCTATTAACGTTAACGAATATCTGCCCTTTACCGAGGACAGCAAGATCGTGAAATATAACAGCCAAACGCTGAAGCTTACGGAAAACCTGCCGATCATCGACGGGGCGACGGCGGCCTTCCCGGTTTATTCCGCCTTTGTCAACGCGGTCTATCCCAACACGACCACGCTTTATGACGGGGTATTTGAATATAACAACACGGTCGGCGGCTACGAAAAGCTGGCCGAGAAAAAGACCGATATTTTCATCGGTGCCGCCCCCTCTGCCGAGCAGATAGCCTACGCCAAAGAATGCGGCACGACCTTTACGTACACGCAACTTGGCTGGGAAGCGTTCGTCTTCTTCGTACACAAGGATAATCCCGTCACCTCGCTGACCGCCGAACAGATCCGAAAGATCTATTCGGGAGAGATCACCAACTGGAGCGAGGTCGGCGGAAACGACGAGGAGATCGTCCCCTTTCAGCGAAACGAGGGGAGCGGAAGCCAAAGCATGATGCTTCGTTTTATGGGTGATGTCCCGCTGCTTGAACCTGATATGGAAACGACTTCGGGGGGGATGGTCGTCATGGTCACGCAAGTGGCGACCTATAAAAACCAAACCAGCTCGATCGGCTACTCCTTCCGCTATTACATTGAGGGCATTGTTCAGCACCCCGATATCAAGATGATCGCCGTCAACGGTGTGGCGCCAAGCGCCGCCAATATCCAAAACACCATCTATCCGATCATTGCCCCGGTCTATGCCGTTAGCTACGAAGGCAACGAAAACCCCAACGTAGACGCGCTGATCAACTGGATGCTTTCGGATGAAGGGCAGTATATCATCGAGGAAAGCGGCTACGTCGGGATGAATCCGTAAAGAATTATTCAATAGGAGCCAAGGAAATGAAAGAGCAGCTTACACTACAAGCGAAGGCGGTTATGGCAGAGCTTTGCGAGGCGGCCGATCTTAAGGGCGGCGATATCGTGGTAATCGGATGCTCTACGAGTGAGATCGTGGGATCCCGAATCGGGACCGATTCTGATCCCGAGGTGGCCAAGACCGTATTTGAAGCCCTTTACGCGGTCGCAAAAGAACACCGCATACATCTTGCTTTTCAGTGCTGCGAGCATCTGAACCGCGCGATCGTCATAGAGCGGGAGGCCCTTCCGTTTGCGGAAACGGTCAACGTCGTACCGCAACCGAAGGCGGGCGGATCCATGGCTACGGCGGCTTACGCCCTCTTCAAGAACCCCGTGGTCGTGGAAGAGATTCGGGCCGATGCCGGCATTGATATCGGCTTCACCCTGATCGGCATGCACCTGAAAAGGGTGGCGGTCCCTCTTCGGCTTACCAACAATAAGATCGGCGAAGCAACCGTTCTGGCCGCCCGCACCCGCCCGAAATTCATCGGCGGTAGCAGGGCCGTCTACAACGAGGAGCTGCTGTGACACCGGCGGCGAAAAAACCTTTGTATGCTTTTGAAAAAGGATTGCGCAAGCAGTCCTTTTTCCTCTTTTTCCTTGCTTTTTCGGTGCCTTCGTGTTATAATGCTTTTGAAAAAGACCCTGCCGGACGAAGCGTATTTCGACCCCGCAAACTACCCGATGGGGGTCAAGGCGCTTTCCTACCGCGAGGATCTGTATACCGATAAGCCGCACGGCATTTGATCGGCGGCAAGGGGGGCTTAGCCCTTTGCGGCAAAAACGAGGATAGGGGGAAAACGCGACTTGAAGGCGATTCTTTTGGATATTGACAACACGCTCTTAAGCTTTGACGAATACGTGAAGGACGCGATGAAAAGCGGCTTCCCAAAATTCGGGATCGATCGGTATGAAGACGGGATGTTCGCCGTATTCAACCGAATAAACAGCGGCTTATGGCAATCGTTGGAGCGGGGCGAGATCGATTTTGAGAAATTGAAGAAAACCCGCTGGAACAAGATCTTTGCAGAGCTTGGGATCAAGGCGGACGGCGAAGCCTTTGAAAAATACTTTCGGGATCGCTTGTTTGACAGCGCCATTCCCGAAAACGGCGCCATGGAGCTTTTGCGGTATCTTGACGGAAAATATATTCTTTGCGCCGCCAGCAACGGCCCGTATCACCAACAGGTAAATCGGCTGAAAATAGGCGGGATGCTCCCGTATTTTTCGCATCTGTTTATCTCTGAGGAGATCGGCTTTCAAAAGCCGAGCGAGGACTTTTTCCGCATCTGTATGCAGCGCTTGAATGAAAGCGCCGCGCAAAAGATCCTGCCCCACGAGGTCACGGTGATCGGCGATTCGCTTTCCTCCGATATGGCAGGGGGGATCCGCTTCGGCATGCAGACCTGCTTCTATAACCCAACGGGAAAGCCTATCCCCACCGACTTGGCGATCACCTATAGCGTCGGCTCGTTACAGGAGATCGAGCGCTTTCTTTGATCTTGGCGGCAAGCTTCCCAAAGCCGCAACGAAAAATAAAAAATCTTTTATTACTTGAAAGAAGGAACAGATATGGCCATTACGATCTATGACGTACGAAGCGTAAACGGCGACAGCGCCTTTTTGTTGGATGACGGAAAAGTGAGTATCTTGCATGACGTGGGCTTCGGCTTTTCGGGGCACGGCGTTGCCGAAAAGATCAAGGCGGTTCTCGGTGAGCGATCGCTTGATTTCATTTTCCTTTCGCACTCGCACTACGATCACGCCCTCGGCTGCGCCGCCGTTTTGCGGCATTACCCCGATGCCACGGTGGTAGCGGGCGAATACGCCGCGGGTATCTTTAAACGGGACGGCGCCAAGCGCGTAATGCGTGAGCTGGATTCCAAGCACGCCGAAAAATGCGGCATCACCGACTATGAATTTTTGGGCGACGAGCTGCGAGTCGATATCCCCGTCAACGAGGGGGATACCGTTAAGGCGGGCGACCTTTCCTTTACGGTGCTTGCCCTGCCGGGGCACACGCGTTGCTCGGTCGGCTTCTTCTCGGAAGCGGAAGGGCTGCTTCTCTCCAGTGAGACCCTTGGGGTTTACGATGGGGATAAGACCATCGTTCCCTCTTACCTCGTCAGCTACGCCGATTCGATCGCCTCGATCGAAAAGGTCGAAAAGCTGCCCGTCAAGCGTATGGTCGCGCCCCATTACGGCCCGCTTGACGAAGAAAAGACCCGCTTCTTCTTAACGCATATGAAGGAAGCCGCCCAAAAGACGGCCGCCGATATCCAAAAAGCCCTCTCGGCCGGTAAGACGGTCGAAGAGATCACCGAGGGTTTCAAGGCCGAATATTGGCACGGCTATATCAAGGAGGTCTATCCCGAGGACGCCATCAACCTCAATACCTCGATCATGATCAACCTTATCAATAAGGAATTGCTCGGGGCACAGTAAGTAAATATAAAGAAAGCACCCGCCGCCGCGGGTGCTTTTCAAATTGCGCCGAGGGTCGTGCATGGAATCAAGCCGACGAAAGCATACAGCCTGTGGCCGATGCCATGCACGGCGTTGCCGTGATTCCATTCAACGCCCTCGGGCGTTGATGCCATACCAAGCCTCCTTTGTCGGCTCGGATAAAAAAATAACGGCTTCATAATGAAGCCGTTATTTTTTGGTGGAGACAATAGGAGTTGAACCTATGACCTCATGCATGTCAAGCATGCGCTCTAACCAACTGAGCTATGCCTCCGAACAGATGATAGTATAGCACACTTTTTCGGAATATGCAAGGGGTTTTTAAAAATTTTTCATTTTTCTTTTCGGGGAGCCCCCGAAAGGGCAAAAGGGTTGACATTTCAACAAGAATGTAGTATAATAAATTGGTTTTTGTTCACTTTAAAATCCAAAATTAAAAAAGGAACTTTTATTATGAAACAGAAAAATTACCCGTTATACGAGACCACGGTATTCCGTGATTTCCGTATCATGACCGAAAACGTTGCTAAGAAATTCCCGAATAAGCCCGCGGTATCCTACAAAAAGGACCCGCATGACAAAGAGTGGATCACGAAGACCTACGAGGAAGCCAAGTGCGACCAGCGTGACCTCGGCACCGCCCTTTTGGCGCTGGGTCTTACCGACAAGCGCTGCGCTATCATCGGCGCCGCCTCTTACGCTTGGATGATCTCGTATTTCTCCTTAATGTCTGTCGGCGCGGTCACCGTTCCGATCGATAAAGAGCTGCCGCCTGAGGATATGGCGTATATCCTTAAGAGCGCCGAATGCTCTTACGCTTTCGTAGGCGAAGAGAGCTTAGAAAAGGCGCAAAAGGCGATCGAAGGGTTAGACATCACCCTGCTTTCGCTTTCCGAAGACAATATGACCGAAGAAGGCTTTGGCGGCCTTATCAAGCGCGGCGGCGCCCTGTTTGCGGGCGGCGACAACGCCTATTACGATTATGAGATCGACCCCGACCGTCTTTCTACCATCGTCTTTACCTCGGGCACCACGGGCTCCGGCAAGGGCGTTATGCTCTCGCAGACCAACATCGTTTCGGATATGACGCAGGGTATGTACAACTTCGCCATTACCCCCCGCACGATGTGCGTGCTTCCCCCGCATCACACCTTCTGCTCGACCGTCAACTTTGTCGGTCACTTCGCGCAAGGGTCGGAGATCTGCATCTCCAGCGGTCTTCGCTATCTGCTTGGCGAGTTAAAGGAAGTCCAGCCGACGCACCTTA
The DNA here is from genome assembly GCA_045661285.1 of Eubacteriales bacterium. Classification (GTDB taxonomy): domain Bacteria; phylum Bacillota; class Clostridia; order Oscillospirales; family CAG-272; genus UBA1740. The sequence continues at coordinate 6,295 of JAZRFI010000169.1, forward strand.
TCCTTGTCCCGCTGTTTGTTGAGACCTTCTACAAGCGCATCTGGGCCACCGCCGAGAAGGAAGGCAAGGCCAAGCTTCTTCGCAAAATGATGAAGGTCTCCAACGTCCTTCGCAAGGTGGGGATCGATCTTCGCCGCAAGCTCTTCTCCAGCGTTCTTTCGGCCTTTGGCGGAAAGCTCGAGATGGTTATTTGCGGCGGCGCTGCCTTAAATCAGGATATCATCGACACCTTTGACGCGATCGGTCTTACCATTCTGAACGGCTACGGCATCACCGAGTGCGCGCCGCTTATCTCCTGCAACCGCAACAAGTTCCAGAAGGCGGGCAGCGTCGGCACCCCGATCATCGGCGAGCAGGTACGCATCGACAACCCCGACGAAAACGGCGAGGGCGAGATCTGCGTAAAGGGCCCGAACGTTATGATGGGCTACTACAACAATCCCGAGGCGACCGCTGAGGTCTTTGATGAAGAGGGCTGGTTCCACACCGGCGACTACGGGCGCCTTGACGAGGAGGGCTGGATCTATATCACCGGCCGTCTTAAAAACCTTATCATCTTCTCGAACGGAAAGAACGTATATCCCGAGGAGATCGAATGCGAGCTTTCGCGCGTACGCGGGGTCAACGAGGCCGTCGTTTACGCCGGTGAAAGCAAGAGCCGCCCCGAGCTTGAGGTAATCGTGGCCGAGATCTATCCCGACTTTGAGATGCTCACCGCCGACGGAGTTACCGACGTGCAGAAGTACTTTGAAGACGAAGTCCGCAAGATCAACGCCCGTACCGTTTCCTACAAGGCGGTCGGCAAGGTCAAGATCCGTAATGAGGAGTTTGAAAAGAACACCTCGAAGAAGATCAAGCGCTTCGTTCTCGATAAATCCATCGACTGATCATTTTGGGAACGCGTAAGGAGAGCTTTCTATGAAATTCTCGTTATATACCTTCGGCAGCGGCGCCAAGACCTACATAGAGCAGGTCGATCACGCCCGCCGCTTCGGCTGCACGGCGGTCGAAGCGCTTGTAAACCTCGATTTCAAGGATCTGAACCCCGATAACGCCAAGCGGGTAAGGGAATACATGGATGCCGTTGATATGAAGATCCCCTGCTTTTCCTTCTTCGTTCAGTTTCAAGAGGATCCGCAAGCGGGGATTGAGCGTATCAAAAAGGCCATCGATATGGCCAAGATCCTCGGTTCTCCTTATTTCCATCACACGGTCGGTAAGCGCGCGTATGAGGGGCAGCCCTTCCGCGAGTACTTAAAGATCGCCGTGGACGTCATCCGCGAGACCTCGGCCTACGCCGAGCAAAACGGTATGCAGCTTCTGATCGAGCCGCAAGGGTACGTTATGAACGGGGTACGCAATCTTTCCGCCCTCTTTGACTCGGTCAAGGCCCCCATCGGTGCCCTGCTCGATACGGGTAACATTCTCCAAAGCGGCGACTCGGTCGAAAAGTATATCAAGGCCTTTGGGCCGCTGATCCGCCACGTGCATATCAAGGATATGCTGATCCGCAAAAAGCCCCCGATCTTCACCGATAGGTATTGGTACAAAATCGGCAATACCAAGGGCATGGTCCGCCAAACCGTTGTCGGCATGGGCGATATTGATTTTATTCGTGTTTTGAAGATGCTTAAAGCCCTCAACTATAACGGTTGGTATTCGCTGGAATACGACGCGCCCGAGGCCTTTGACACCTACTATCCCCGCAGTATGAAGAATTTCGCCGCCATGCACGCAGAGATCTTTGGTGAGGAAAACAACTAAATGATGCAAAGCAAGGTTTACTATTCGCCCTGTTCCGACTACGAGAGCGGGCATGTTGAAGAAGCTTTTCGCTCGTTGCTGGTCGATACCGACGCGCTCTCCTGGGTTAAAGAGGGTATGAAGATCGCCGTTAAGGTCAATCTCGTTGCCCCCATGAAGCCCGAAAGCGCCGCTGTGACGCACCCTTCGCTTGTTCGCGCCCTTTGCGCCCTGCTTATCGAACGGGGCGCCGAGGTCACGGTAGGGGATAGCCCCGGGGGCCCCTTTACGGCGGTTTGGCTTTCGCAGGTCTACCGCGCATCGGGTATGCACGCGGTGGAAGAGGTCGGCGCAAAGCTGAACGACGATTATTCGATCGAAGAGGTCCCCTTTGAAGAGGGGCGCGAGATCCGCCGCATCTCGGTGGCCGCTTGGCTGCGCAAGGCAGACGCCGTGATCAATTTCGCCAAGCTGAAGACCCACGGTATGATGGGCTATTCGGGCGCGGTGAAAAACCTTTTCGGTATCATTCCCGGCACGATGAAGCTGGAATATCATTTCACCCATGCGGATGAAGGTCGATTTGCCGATATGCTGATCGATCTGAACGAATTTCTCCCCTGCCGCCTTTCTTTGATCGACGCCGTCGTCGGAATGGAAGGAAACGGCCCCACGGCGGGCTCTCCCCGCAAGGTCGGCGTGCTGCTGGCTTCCCCCTCCCCCTACGCTTTAGACCTATCTGCCCTTTCGCTGATCGGGCTTAACAAAAACGAAGTGCCCACCGTTACGAACGCCATCAAGCGTGGGCTTCTTGACGAAGAAGAAACGCCCCCCGAAGGGCTTTCGGAATTCCGCGTAGACGATTTTCAGCTGATCACCGAGCGGCATAGCCTGCAATTTGCCAATCAGCTACCCGGTATTCTCGGTAAGTGGCTTGGGAAATTTGCCGAGAAGGCGCTGGCCTCCCGCCCGACTCCCGAAAAGGATGCGTGCATCGGCTGCAAAAAATGCGCCGAGGTCTGCCCTGCCAAGGCGATCGTGATGAAGGATAAGCGACCGAGGATCGACCGCGGCCTTTGCATCCGTTGCTTCTGCTGCCAAGAATTCTGCCCCGTGGGCGCGATGAAGGTCAAGCGCACAGCGCTTGCCAAAATTTTGACCCACCAAAAGAGAAAATAAAGAAAAGAGGAACCGATAAAGCATCGGTTCCTCTTTTCGGTTCCACCCAAAGCAACAAGCCCGAACGATGTGGATCCAGAGGGTAAATTGACTTATAAATCCTTCAGAACCTTTACGGCGATCCCCTGTATTTCACAGTCGGGCACGTAAATATCGTCCATGATCTTATTCTCGGGATGCAGACGGATGCGATGGCGCTCAGGCTCCGGGTAATAGCGCTTCAAGGTCGCCTCGTCCTCCACGAGCGCGACGACGATCTCGCCGGGCTCGGCCGTTTGCTGACGGCGAATGAGGACGTAATCGCCGTTGCTGATACCAACGTCGATCATCGAATAGCCGTTGGCGCGCAGCATATAAAAATCGCCCGTACCGAAAAGAACGGCGGGAAGCTGCACGTATTCCTCAATATTCTCTTCAGCATAGATCGGGAGGCCGCAAGAAACCGCGCCAAGGATCGGAACCCTTATAAAATCACGGCGCATCTGGCGCGCGTTTTCGGTCACGTAGCTGCGCCGACCGCCGCTTCTTACCCGCCCGTCGGTAATCATATCGGTAAGATAGCGCTGTACCGTAGAGCGCGGGATCCCCGTCGCCTCCGCGATCTCACGCACGGTGGGGGAAAAGCCGTTGCTTTCGGTATAGCTGTCGATAAAGTTCATAATAACGCAAAAGAATTGCTCGTCCTTCGTTCTCATAGCGAACCTCTTTTTTGATTTGGGACATAAAGCCCACTTTGGGGTTATTATAGCACAGCGCCCCCCGCCTGTCAAGCCCCCGATTTAATTTTTTTCAAAAACGCGGCAAACGATTGCGCTGAAATAAAAAATATGCTACAATAAAAATACTACGAGGAAAAGAGGTTATCTTATGTCACTTATTAAAGGAATCCGTTACGCGCACGTAGCGATCGTTGCCAAGGATTTTGAAAAATCGCTTGCCTTTTACCAAGCGCTCGGCTTCACCCCTTACGTCAGCTGGGGCGAAGGAAAAGGAAAGATCATGCTGCTTGATATCGGTGACGGCAGTAAGCTTGAGCTGTTTGCCAAGGGCTCGGATGAATATAGCACGATGGGAAAATGGCTGCACGTCGCCTTTGCGGTCGAAAACGTGGATGAGGCGTATCAACGCGCCTTAGACGCCGGCGCGAAGTCCGTCATCCCCCCGAAGGATATGCCGCTTGAATCCTCCCCGAAAAAGATCACCCTGCGCCTTGCCTTTGTGGAAGGGCCGGACGGTGAGCAGATCGAATTCTGCAAGGAAAAGACCTACGGCTTTTAATTTTAAAAACTTTTTTAAAAAAATTTAGAAAGCTCTTGTTTTTTATCCCAAAAAACAATATACTAAAAGTAACAAATAAGAAGGAGGCATCACCATGGCAAAGAAAAAAACCATCACCGCAGCGTACGAAGCTCTACCGAAGCTCTTAAAGGTCCTTTTGCAGCTTTTCTTCGGCGTTTTCATCGGGGGCATCTACCGTGTTCTCCGCTTCCTTGAAAAAGGAAACGTCGTTACCCTGATCGTTGGGCTGCTTGTCCTCTTCACCGGTATCGGAAACGTTATTATCTGGATCGTTGACCTTTTCACCGAGATCACGGCCGATAAGATCACGATCTTCGCCGATTGATTTTCTTGCGATAAGTAGGTATCTTTCATAAAAAAACAGGGCGCACCGATTCGGTGCGCCCTATGCTTTTATATCGCCTTACAAATTCAAAAAAACAAGCGCTACCGCGCCGATGACAAGCCCTGCCCATTGCGAACGGCGCAGCCTTTCCCGAAAGAAAAGAAAGGCGATCAGCGTGGTTATGATCAGCCCACCGACGGCAATACCGGGATAGATCACGCTCGTGGACATTTTCTCCCTTATCATAAGGAGAACGAACAGATTGGAAGCGGCGCTGCTAAGACCGGCGATCGCGGGGCACCACCACGATTCACGAAGGACACGGCGCCACGCCCCTTTTTTCTCCCCCAGCGCCCAGCATAGGCTGATGAGGGTCGCAAAGGCAACACCGAAGAACATAAACGCGTTTTTATGCTGATAATCAAAGGCCATTTGCTGATAACGCTGTACGATCGAGCAATTGGCGTTGCCGAGCGCAACGAGCGATACGTAAAAGGCCCATTTTCCAATATGCAAAAAGCTTTCCTCGCCTTTTTTCTTAGCGAGGCAAAGGAACAGCGAAAGAATCGTTAAAAGAATACCGATCCCCGTTAAAAGCGTAAAGGGCGTCGACCAAAAGGCAAAGCCCCAAAACGAAACGGCGACCAAGGATATTTGCTTAATGAGCCCGGTGAGCGAGGTGGAGCCGTATTTGAGCGCCCCCAGCATTCCCACCGTGAAAGCAACGTATCCGATCCCGTAAAGAAAGGAATACGGTAGGATCCCAACGTCAAAGGAAAAATCGAACACCCAAAGCAAAAGCCAGCCAAGCGAAGCAAAGAGCGGGACGAGCATGCTGTAAAAACGGGCAACGTCGCTATACGTTGCGCTTCGCTTGTTATAAAGCCTGCCGCCAATCGTTATCATGGCCGAAAAGGTCATCGCCATTATTAGGTATAAGACGTTCATATTCCCTCCGAACGGTATCACTGATCTGTCCAAGTAAGATTGTAGCACATTTTTAAAAAAATGCAAGCCCGAATGAAAAAGATTTTTGTTTTTGTAAGCACCGAGGGGAAGCCTTGCGCCCTTTGGGATAAGCTTGCCTTTAAGGAGACCAAAAAAGAAAAGCCGCAACCGCGGCTTTTCTTTTTTGTATTGTTTTCTTTACCTTTTTGATTATTCTCCGGGGAACAAAGGGGTTTCTGGATCTTCGCAAATAATATCCAGCGAATATTTGCCAACAAGCGGCTCTCCCGGGGTCATCCATTTCCCGTTGGTGAAATCGGGGAAAGGAACGGGGACGCCACCCTTGGCGATCGATTCCTCGGAAAGCGGGGTCACCGCCAGCCAGGCGACCGTATCGTAGGCGTTGATGGGGGTATCGGTGCCGTTCTTCACCGCCTCGATAAAGGCGCGAACGACCAGCCAGTCGATGCCGCCGTGACCGCCCCTCTCCCCTGCCCGTACGTACTCGTAATGAAGCGGGTGATCGTGTTCCTCGAAGAATTCCTCTTCGTTATTATAGACGCCCTCCTTCATTCCTTCGAGAATATAGGTCGCATTGTAGCGCTGGTTCTCAATGCAGCAGCCCTTTGTGCCGCGCACCTCAAAGTCGCGGCTGTAATAGGGGCGGATGAGGGTGGTATCCAGCGTCAGAAGGATGGTTTCGCCACCCGCGCAGGTGATCACGGTGTTGACGATATCCCCCTGCTTGATCTCCTTGCCCTTCAAGGGGTGATCCTCTTTCATATTTTTCATATATTCCGCAAGGCCGCGTTGCTTGGAAGCAAAGGAGGAAAGGGTGACCATACGGTTTCCTCTGCCAAGCGAGAGAACCTTGGAGATCGGCCCCAGCTCGTGGGTGGGATACTGCTCGCCGTTGCGGTAAACATACTCCTGTAAGCGGTAATGCTCGGTATCCAGCTCTCCGTCAACGACCTTTAAAAGATCCTCGGCAACGAGGTGGTGGTGATAAGCGCCCGCGCAATGCACGAGCTCACCGAAGAGCCCCTCCTTGACCATGCGAAGCGTAGCCAGCTCACGCCGACCGTAGCAGCAATTCTCCAGCATCATCAGCGGCGCGCCGGTGCTTTCGTGCGCTTCGATCAACCGATAGCAATCGTTGATATCGTAGGCGCCGCCGACCTCCATCGCGGTATATTTCCCTGCCAAAAGCGAATCGATCGCGATCGGGATATGCGGCTGCCAGCCGGTCATAATGGCGACGGCGTCGATATCCTCTCTTTTAAGAAGCTCCTTATAATCGGTATACATGGCGGGGGCGGGCTTCCCGTTTTCGGTCAAAAAGGCGGCCGCTTTCTCCATTTTATCCTGCTTCAGATCGCAAAGCGCCACGATCTCGACATCGTTCATCACACCGAAGCAAGACTTCAGCATCCCGGTTCCGCGACGGCCAAGGCCGATATATCCAAGTTTTACGGTGTTCTTCATGAATTCTCTCCTTACGGTCTTATTGGGGAACGATGGGGGTATTGGGGTCTTCGCAGATGATATCCAGCGAATATTTGCCCGTAAGCGGCTCTTCGGGGGACATCCATTTGCCGTGCGTGAAATCGGGGAAGGTTACCGGGGCGCCGCCCATGGCAATCGACTGCTCGGAAAGCGGGCCGATGGCCATCCAGGCCGCTGTATCGTAGGCGTCGATCGGCGTATTCGTACCGGTCTTGACCGCTTCGATGAAGGCACGGCATACGAGGTAGTCCGCCCCATCGTGCGCGCCGATAGCGCCGCTTTTTTGGTATTCTTGGTGAAGCGGATGCTCGTATTTCTCGAAAAATTCCTTCTCGTTATCAAAGACGCCCTCCTTCATCCCCTCCAAGAAGTAGGTAGCCTTATCGTGGTTGGTTTCAATGCAGCAGCCCTTGGTTCCGCGCACCTCAAAGCTGCGGCTGCGGTAGGCCATCGGCAGGGTCATATCCAGCGTCAGAAGAATCGTCTGTCCACCCGCGCAGGTGATCACGGTATTGACGATATCGCCAAGACGGAAGGACATATCGTGAACCGGGACGCTTTCGGGCACGTGATCACGGATATAGGTGCTAAGCCCCTTGGCGGACCAAGCGTGCGAGGTAAGGCAAACCATACGGTTTCCTCTCCCCAGCCAAAGGC
>JAZRFI010000170.1:0-4253 GCA_045661285.1 Eubacteriales bacterium
TGGGGTGACAAAAGCCTGCTTTACTCCTTTTCCCGCGCGCTCGGCGGCGAATTTTTGGGGATCTACGCCTACTATTTAGCCTCTCCCCTTTCCTATATCGTCGCCCTTTTCCCGAAGGAAAATATGACCGAGGCAATCTTCTTTATGCTGATCTTTAAGTGCGGTCTTTCGGGGCTTAGCTTCGGGTATTTTCTTAAAAAGACCACCGCGACCGAAAAGATTCCCACGGTGCTCTTTTCGGCGGTCTACGCCCTTTCGGGATACGCGGTCGTTATGCAGCATAACACGATGTGGATCGACAACCTCATCCTTTTGCCGCTGATCGCCGTGGGGATTTATTCGCTGATCCGTGAAGGAAAATATAAGCTTTATACCCTTTCTTTGGCGCTTGCCATTCTTTCCAATTTCTATATCGGGTATATGACCTGTATTTTCACCTTCTTTTATTTCCTTTACCAATTTTTCTCGCTTTCCAAGGAAGAAAGAAACCCTCGCGGTATTCGCCTTCATCTGCCCCGCACCTTCTTCCGCTTCGGCGCCTTTTCGCTGATCGCGGGGGCGATCGGGTCGCTGATCGTGATCCCCGCCGCTTATTCGCTGACCTTTGGAAAAAACACCTTTACCGACCCCAATTTCGATTTTTATTCGAAGTTTGATCTTATTGATTTTTTAAGCGGCTTTTTGTTTGACGCCTACGATACGGTACGCCCCGAGGGGCTCCCGATCGTTTATTGCAGCATCTTCGTTTTGCTTCTTATCCCTTATTTTTATCTCAATCGGGATATCAAGCCGCGCGAAAAGATCGGCGTTTCCTTTTTGATCTTTCTCCTCGTTTTCTCCTTCACTTTTAACACCGTTGACCTTATCTGGCACGGCTTTCAGGCACCGAACTGGCTAAACTACCGGTATAGCTATATGCTTAGCTTTTTGATGGTCACAATGGCCGCCAAGGGCTTTTCAGCGGTTTCGCGCCACCGATCGCGTACGTTGCTTCTTTCGGCGTTGCCCTGGCTTTTCCTCGTCGTTCTCGGAGAGCATTTTGAGCTTAGGAATTTAGAGGAGATCTATCTGCCCGTTATTTGCACGATCGCTTGCTTTGCGGTCTATATTTCGGTCTTTTCTTGGTTCCTTTGCAACCGAAACCGAAAGGATATTCGCTCACTTTCCTCCTTCTATTTATGCTTGCTCGTTTGCCTTGAGCTGTTTTTGGGCGGCCTTTGCAATATGGCGGAGCTGACGTGGGACGTCGGGATCGCGACGCGCGATTCCTACGTAAAATACGAGGAACGCTGGGCGGATGCCATCAACACCGTAAAGGCGGGGGACGAGGATCCCTTTTACCGCTTTGAAAAATTAAGCGGGCGAAACCTCAACGACCCTTATATGTTTGGAATCCGCGGTCTTTCCGGCTCGACCTCGACCCTTAACCGCGAAACCATCTATTTCCTTAACCGCATGGGACACTATTCGGCCTCGCATACCTCGCGCTACACGGGAACGAACCCCTTTACCGATTCCTTTCTTTCGGTCAAATACGTCGCGGGCGACCAAAAAACCGTCTTCCCCGCCTCCTACCGCAAGGTGTACGATAACGGCGACGTGGTGGTATATAAGAATCCCAACGCCCTGTCGGTTGCCTTCGGGGTATCCGAAAAGATCAACGGCATCACCTTCGTCTCCCCCGATAAGGGCACCGAGGAGAACAGAGAGGTCCTTAATTACGTTTCTCCCTTTGAACGGATGAACGCGCTGGCTTCGGCGCTGATCGGGGAAGAATGCAAGCTTTTCAGGCCCATCAAATACACCTATAGCGGAAAGAATTCCACGTACAATTACAGCTCTTCCTATAAGCCGATCGACCCCTCGCAAAAGGGAGTGGCAAGCTTTACCGTTACCGCCCCCGCCGACGGAGAGCTGTACGCCTATTTCCCGGTTCCCTACTATCGCTACACCACGGCGACATGGGCGCTAAACGGTGTGGAAAAGGACGAATATTTTACCGATGGAACGACGGGATACCTTTGTCTCGGCACCTACAAAGCGGGCGAAAGCTGTACGGTTTCCTTTACGTTTGGCGAGGATGGGATCAACATTGACCGCTATGCCGATTGCTTCTTTTATCTTGACAAAGAGGTATATGACCGCGTGATCGGCACGCTTTCCGCCTCTTCTTACGAAGTAGAGGAATGTACCGAGGATTTCTTCTCGGGTAAAATCACGGTCAAAGAGGGGCAAGAAACCATTCTTACCACCATTCCCTACGACGCCGGCTGGCAGGTAGAGGTAGACGGCGAACCGATCGAAACCTACAAAACGTTGGATGCCCTGATCGCCTTTGATCTTACCCCCGGAACACACACCCTAACGCTTCGTTATTTCCCGAACGAATACCGCATCGCCCTATGGATAACGGCGGGTGGCTGCGGCATGTTTATTTCAATCGTTATGCTTGAATTTTTCCTTAAAAAAAGGAAAGGGGCGGCCGTAGCCGCCGGAAAGGATACTGCGTATGTTTTATCATCTGAAGGGTGAGCTTTGCCTTGTGGAAAGCTCGTTCGCTGTGATTGACGTTGGCGGCGTTGGCTATAAGCTGACGGTTTCGCTTTTGACGGCCGATTCGCTCTCGGGGCGGCTTGGGGGCACGGTCAAGCTCTTTACGCATCTGCAGGTGCGCGAGGACGCCGTAGAGCTTTTTGGCTTCGGTACGCACGAGGAGCTGGAGTTTTTCCGCCTTCTCAATACCGTATCGGGGGTTGGCCCCAAGGCCTCAATGGGTATTCTTTCCGCCTTTTCTCCCGAAGCGCTGACAAGAATCATCTGCAGCGAGGATACGAAGGCTCTTGCCAAAGCCCCCGGCATCGGGGCTAAGACCGCCGCCCGTATCATTCTTGAATTAAAGGAAAAGATCTCGGGCGATGCGATCACGGCCCTGCCGACGGTCGGCGGTACGGCGAAGGCTACCCCGAAGATGAGCGGAAAGCTTTCGGAGGCCGCCGAGGTCCTCACGGGCCTTGGATACAGCCGCGCCGAGGCCACCGAGGTTCTGCGCGGACTGAATACCGCCGATATGACCTTAGAGGAAATTATCAAGGCCGCCTTAAAGGGCTTTGCGAAAGCGTGAGGTATAGCCGATGGAAATGACTGAATTTGATTTTGAAAACCGCCTGCTCTCGCAAGAAGCGACCGAGGCGGACGGGGAGATCGATCTTGGTCTTCGCCCGAAGCGCCTTTCGGAATACGTAGGGCAAGAAAAGGCCAAGGAAAACCTTAAAATTTATATCGAAGCCGCAAAAAAACGCGGCGCGCCGCTTGATCACATTCTGCTTTACGGCCCTCCGGGGCTCGGTAAAACCACCCTTTCTTATATCATTGCCAACGAAATGGGGGTCAATATCCGTACGACCTCGGGCCCCGCGATCGAAAAGCAGGGGGATCTTGCCGCGATTTTAACCAACCTTGCCGAGGGCGATATTCTCTTTATCGACGAGATCCACCGCCTTTCGCGCTCGATTGAAGAGATCTTATACCCCGCGATGGAGGACTACGCCCTTGACCTTATCATCGGTAAGGGCCCCAGCGCCCAATCGCTTCGCCTCCCCCTTCCCCGCTTTACCCTGATCGGCGCGACGACCAGAGCCGGTCAGCTGACAACGCCGCTTCGCGACCGCTTCGGTATTCCTCTAAAGCTTGAGCTTTACACGACCGACGAGCTTGCCTCAATCGTTATCCGCAGCGCCTCGATCCTTGAAGTGGAGATCGACGAAGACGGGGCGCGTGAGATCGCCTCTCGCTCCCGCGGGACGCCGCGTATCGCCAACCGCCTCTTAAAGCGCGTGCGCGACTACGCCCTCGTAAAGGGAAACGGCGTGATCACCCAGGATATCGCCAAGGCAGGGCTTGCGATGCTGGAGATCGACGACCTTGGGCTTGACGGTACCGACCGCCGTATGTTAGAGGCGATGATCCGTTATTATGACGGCGGACCCGTTGGCCTTGAAACGCTGGCCGCCACAACCGGCGAGGAAGCCATCACCATTGAGGACGTTTACGAGCCGTATCTTTTGCAGATCGGCTTTATCAGCCGCACGCCTCGCGGGCGTTGCGTTACCCGCCGCGCTTACGAGCATCTCGGTATCCGTTACGGCGCCGGCGATCAGATCTCAATCGACGAAGAATAAAGAAAAAGGCACGAGAATTCGTGCCTTTTTCTTTATTCGTTATGCATCCCGCGAAAGCGTCTGGGTGACATTCCG
>JAZRFI010000171.1:0-9780 GCA_045661285.1 Eubacteriales bacterium
CCCTTCGTAAAAATATATTTTAACAAAAGGAGAAACAACTCGTTTTTACTTTCCGTTGACAAAGGTTATTATTGCACTTTTGGGAAAATTCTCAAAAGTACTTGCAAATTGCCGCGAATTCTGGTATAATAGTAAGTACCATCCGACTAAAGTACCAAAAAAGTGCTTTTGTCAACTCGAGGGGCGTCGCGGCAGTGTGACGTCCTTTTTGTTTATCCTTTTATTTTCCTTAATTGAAAGCGTCAGCTCTATACATTTTTTCGATGTTGTGAGCTTCTCGCAATTCTTTATCGGTTCTGTTGCATAGGTTGATTACTCCGTCTTGGTCTAACACAAATGCACAGTCCGGACGAACTTCTGGCGTGTTCAAGAGCGTTACATTGTGTGTTGTAACCATAGATTGCATATTGGAGTAGCGGTGTATCATATCTAATATTTTCTCGGAAACTGTATGGTGGTAGTAGGCATCAAATTCATCAATCACTAGGAAGGTTAGATTTTGAAATTCCAACAACCAACAGTAGAATAACGTAAGAGTCTTTGTTCCCGACGACGCAATATCATTGAATAGAACAGCTTTGCCATTTTCGAATTTTGCACCGATAGCGGTAAGCCCACTTACAAGTTTTATAGGGACTAAAGTGTAATTTAATTCCATGGTATTCAAAAAGTCATTAAACTCCTCGAGCTTGTTATTCCTAAGAATGATGTCATCGAGATTGTCAGACCCTAATTTGTAACCGATGTATTGATTGGCTTCTCTGAGACTTCTAAAATAGAGCATACCGCTTACAAAATTGATTATTTTGCATATTACGGAGTTATCATCTTGAATAGTGTTGTTGTATATGTATTTTACTACGGAGAGCTGTTTAGGAAGCCCTTTTGTTCTCAGGTTTTCGGCGCCAGGGATTTTGATGAAATTAACGCTTTCGTCTACAAAACTATGTACGAGAATTACCTTCCCGTTAATCATAATTGTTTCACACACCATCTCGCGAGTATTAGTCTTTGCGTAATAATACTCTACCTCGTCGTCATCAAATTGAAAAATGTATTTGAATTCTGATACGTTGGAATCACTACCGATGTAAGAATAAAGGTGCGGAGGAGTGTTGTCCTTTTCTACATCAAGAAGATGGGTAGTAATATCAACAAGGGCAGTACACAAACTGGACTTGCCGGAAGCGTTTTTTCCAAAAACGGTCGCAGCAGTTACAATCTTGTTTCTAACGAGATTGTTTTTGAAAGAATAATCGCGTGTTGATCTAAGATCCCATACGATATTATCCTTAAAGCCTTTGTAGTTTTTAACCTCAAATCGTTTAAGCATATCCATATCCTTCCTTTCTTTAATAAGAGTATATCACAATCAATGTGGCTTGTCAATAGTGTTCCGTAAAAAAAATACGGAAGTTTGTCAAAAACTCGGACTATGTACATGTGTATCCTGAAAATTCCGGATAAAATATACGGAAATTTGTTGAGGTTGGTCGAAAAGGGGTTCATTAACAGTAGCCTAAAAATTATCAAAAATTAGCCTAAAATAAGCCAAAAAATTCGCTAAGTGGTCAAACATGTGGTCAAAGGCGAAAAATGGGCTTGTTCAACCCTCGAAGCAGGGAAGAACAAGCCCATTATGTTTGTTGCGAAAACACGAGATTTCAAGAGATTTTGCAAGATAAATAAAGAAAAATCGGGAATCTTACGACTCCCGATTTTTGGTCTGAGTGAGAAGACTTGAACTTGCGGCGTCTACCACCCCAAGGTAGCGCGCTACCAACTGCGCCACACCCAGATATTGATGGAATTTGGGGGATTGCCCCGAAAACCTAACATATTATAACACCGACTTTTCAAATTGTCAAGGGGTTTTTCGGTTTTTTTAAATCTTTCTTGCGGGGGCGCCTTGAAGAGCGGCGGGGCGGGGAAGAGAGGGGGCTTGGACTTTTGATCGAGCCGGCGGCGGTCTTGGTTATACGGGGCTTTGGACGAAAGCTTTCGGTTCCCCTCGACTTGGTTTTTCTTTGTGTTGGCCCTAAAACGCAGAGGCGATGCGCAAGCTTCCCCTTTGCTGAGGGCGTATGGCTTTTTAGGGTAGGCCTTTCTTCCTTCAAAGATTGTCCTTCCTTTTGAAATGGCGTTTTTGCGGTATTGGCGGACCCTTTTGGGACGCCTTTTTTCTTGTGGCGACGTTGAGAAAAAGAAAAAGCGCTCTGTTGTTATAAACGGGATCGGCGCCGGTGCGAGCGCTTTGTTCAAGTTCTCTTTTTTGCATGGAAAAAAGCCGGATTGTCTTGACACGGTTGGGGGTAGCGATATATAATGGAAACGAGTATTGAGGGCGCTTACAAAAAGAGAAGAGCGCCCCTATGAGATAACTCTATGCGTTTTAGCTTGCGTATCCTCATCGCTTTAAAAAGGAAAAAATCTTGATTTAATCGAGGAAATAGGATAAGGTGAACTGATATGAACATTTACATTATGGTAGATATTGAGGGCATCAGCGGTATCTATACGCGTGAGCAGACCAAAAAAGACGGCCTCTTTTACGAGGATGGCCGCGATTATATAACGGCGGAGGTCAATGCTTGCGCCGAGGCCTGTAAGGAGGCCGGTGTTGAGCGTGTATATGTTCGTGATGCTCATGGCGATGGCGAGACTATCCGATGGGAAAAGCTATCCTCGGCGGTGGACTGTATCGTTAAGGGGCGCGGGAAATATCCCACTCGCTTTGACGGTGTCGACGATTGCGACGGTGTTATTTTGCTTGGTTATCACGCTATGACCGGCACCGAGGGCGCGGTTCTTTCGCATACGATGGATCGGGATTATCATTATTACGTAAACGGCATTGAATACGGGGAGATCGCCATTGACGCTTCCTTCGCTGCCGAGTACGGTAAGCCGATCATTATGGTGACGGGTGACGATAAGACCTGCGCCGAGGCCAAGCGCTTTCTCCCGTGGGTGACGACCTGCGAGGTAAAAAAGGGGCTTGACTTTGAGATTGCAAGGCTTCTTGCCCCCGATAAGGCCCGCGCACAGCTTCGGGAAAAAACGATCGAAGCGATCAAAAACTTCAAGTCCTATAAGGTGTATGAGCAAACCAAACCGGTAACGGTTATCATCACCGCGCCCGGGCATAAGCCGATCAAAGGGGAAGGGGAAAATATCAAAAGCGCCCTTCTTGCTCGCGTTGTGGTGGAAGAAGAGGAGATAGTATGAAGAAGATCGTTATTCTCGGCTGTGAAAACTCTCACGCCGACCGTTTTTTGGCTCTCATGAGAGATAACCCCGATTTCTCGGATATCTCTTGCATCGGCGTTTACACCGATGAACTTTCCGAGGCGGAAAAACTTCGTGACAATTACGGGGTAAAGATCCTCCCCTCTTACGATTGCGCTGTCGGGCAGGTAGACGGTGTGATCATCACCGCCCGCCACGGGGATAACCACTATAAATACGCTAAGCCCTATATCGCAAGCGGCGTGCCGATGTTCATCGACAAGCCCATCACCGCCAACACCGAGGAGGCCGTCACCTTTATGCGTGAGCTTCGCGATGCCGGCGTGCGCGTGACGGGTGGCTCCTCGCTTCGCAGCGCGCCTGAGGTACAAGCCATCGGTGAAGCGCACCGCGCCGAAAAGGACGGCAAGACGGTAGGCGGCGCCTTCCGCGCTCCGCTTGACCTTGATGAGAAATACGGTGGCTTTTGGTTTTATTCTCCGCACCTTGTAGAGATGATGAGCGAAGCCTTCGGTCGCTATCCCCGCGCGGTGCAAGCCGTTCGCAACGGGCGGCAGATGACCGTTATTTTCCGCTACGAGGAATTCGATGCCGTGGGGCTTTTAGCCGAGAAGAGCCGCCAGTATTACGTTTCCCGCTTTGCCGAAAAGGGATCGGAGGCGATCAACGTGACGACCCGCGGCGAGACCTGGTTCCCGGCCGAGCTTGGCGCCTTCCAGTCTCTTCTCAACGGCAACGAGCAGACGCTTTCTTACGACGATTTCATTGCCCCGGCATTCGTTATTGACGCGATTATCCGTGCGCTGGAAAGCGGCAAGGAGGAAGAGGTCCGTTACGTTAAGGTGTAAGCCTTATACAAAAGGAAAAAGAGAGGTTCTCAAAAGGAACCTCTCTTTCGTTTTTATATCAGCTTTATATCAGCGGATCTCTTTGACGGGGTAATTTTCGTTTTCGACGGCGGCTTTTAGGACGCTGTCCTCCACCGCTTTTTCAAGGGTCAGGGTGGCGGTTCCGCTTTTGAAGCTGACCTCGGCCGAGGCAACCCCCTCAATCCCCTCTAAGATCTTTTTTACGCGGGCTTCGCAATGGGGGCACATCAGCCCCTCAATGACCATAATTTTCGTCATAGCTTTTTTCTCCTTTTTCTTCATTCTTTTATTTTTGTAAAGATCAACGGTATTTAAGCGTAGGGCGTTAGATACCACGATAACGCTTGAAAGGCTCATCGCGGCGGCGCCGAACATCGGATTCATCTCCCACCCGAGAAGCGAAATGAACGCGCCCGCCGCCAAGGGGATCCCCACGGCGTTATAGGCAAAGGCCCAGAAGAGATTTTGCTTGATGATACGAAGCGAAGCGCGCCCAAGGCGTATCGCAGCGGGGATATCCCGTGGATCGCTTTTCATGAGAACGGCGTCACAGGCGTCGATCGCGATGTCGGTACCCGCGCCGATGGCGATGCCGACGTCGGCTGCGACGAGGGCGGCGGCATCGTTGATCCCATCCCCGATCATAGCGACGCTTCCGCCTTTTTTGAGTGCTTCAACGGTTTTCGCTTTTTCGGTGGGAAGCAGCTCGGCGTACACTTCATCGACTATGACGGTTTTTGCCACGGCTTGCGCCACGCGCTCGTTGTCCCCCGTCAAAAGAACGGTTCGGATCCCCAATTCCCGCAGCTCGCGAACGGCGGCGGCGCTGTCCTTCTTCAAGGCGTCCGAGACGGCGAGGATCCCGAGGAAACGGTCGCCCCAAGCGAAGAAGAGGGGCGTTTTCCCTTCGTTTGCTACCGAATCGGCTATTTCCGCGGCCGCCCTCGGGACGTCGGTCTTATTTCGGATATAGGCAAGGTTCCCCCCGTAGGCGATCCTGCCCTCTACCGTGCCACAAAGCCCGCCCCCGGGGAAGATCTCGACCCCTTCGGCCGTAAGAAAGCCGATCGAAAGCGCCTCGGCCTTTTGGCAGATCGCTTTGCCGAGCGGATGCTCACTCATCCTTTCCAAGGAATAGGCAAGCGTTAAGAGGCTCTCGGGCGTTTCTTCGCCAAAGGGAAGAATATCGGTGACGGTAGGGGCGCCGACGGTCAGCGTGCCGGTCTTATCCAGCGCCACGGTCTTGACCCGACCGATCGCCTCGATCGCGGCGGCGCGTTTAAAGAGAATATGATTTTTTGCCCCCTTTCCGCTTGCCACCGTAATGGCGACGGGGGTTGCAAGCCCCAAGGCGCACGGGCAGCTGATCACAAGCACCGAGATGCCCCTTGCAAGCGAAAAGCCGATCTCTTGACCGAGAAGAAGCCAGATAAGCGTGCAAAGAAGCGCGATCGCCAAAACGGCGGGCACAAAGATCCCCGATACCCGATCGGCCAGCTTGGCGATCGGGGCTTTCCCCGCGGCGGCGTCGGCTACCGTTTGGATCACGGTAGCCAAGGAGGTATCCTTTCCGGTTTTCGTGGCGCGACATTCGACGTAGCCCTCTTGATTGACGGTGGCGGTATAGACGCTGTCGCCCACCGCTTTATCACGGGGAAGCCCCTCCCCCGTCAAGGCGGATTCGTCGACCGAGGTGTGCCCGAATACGATCTCACCGTCAGCGGGGAAGCTTTCCCCCGGCTTTACCGCGAAAATATCCCCCACCTGAAGCTCCTCGGCCAAAACGATTCTTTCGACCCCGTCCTTTTTCACGGTCGCGAATTTCGGGGAAAGGTCGATCAGGGCTTGAAGCGCCCCCGTGGTCTTTCCCTTGGCGCGGGCCTCTAACAGCTTACCGAGCGTGATCAGAACCAGGATCATGGCCGCCGACTCAAAATAAAGCCCGTGTAAAGCCTTGTGCGCTTCGGCGGTTCTGCCCGCCCCTTCGTCGATCAGAATAGAAGCCGTAACCGCAACGCTGTAAAGGAAGGAAGCGGCTGAGCCGAGCGAGACCAGCGTATCCATATTGGGAGAAAGGTGTATCGCCCCCTTTACGCCGTTTTGAAAGAAACGGCGGTTTATCCCCATAACGGCGGCCGCAAGGGCCATCTGCAAAAGCGCGATCGCTAAGGGGCTTTCGGCGATCGGGTGGGGCAACGGAAGCGAAAGCATCGTGCGCCCCATCGAAATATACAGTAACAGAAGGAGAAGGAAGAGGGAGGAGAGAAGCCGTCTTTTTAGGTTTAACGCCTCTTCGTCCTTTTCTTCCTTTTTGGGGGACGTATTTCCCCCGTTTTCCGCAAAGGCGCCGTAGCCCGCCGCCCGAACCGCCGCAACGATCGCTTCGTCGGTGGCAGAGCCCTCGACCTGCATCGTACCCAAAAGAAGATTGACCGCGCAAAGGTCGACCCCCTCCAACGCGGATACCGCCCGCTCTACCCTTGAAGAGCAGGAAGCGCAGCTCATCCCCGTTACCTTATATTTCCTCATGTTCAATCCTTCTTTCGGTGGCTTTTTTGCGCGCGCGTCTTTTTTTAAAGCGGCACGCATTTTTTTCTTGACTTTTCTTTTATCTTAGTTTATACTATAAACAAGCAAAATGCAATACCGAATTTAGGAGATTTGTATGAAAAGAATAGCCTTTCTGCTTGTAGTCGCGCTTCTTTTGCCTACGCTTGCGTCCTGCGCCGGCTTTATGCCGCAGACGCCCGGCGTTACGACGACGGCGCCGACTACCACAACCGAACCCGCAACGCCCTTAACTGTTACCTCCTGCACCGAGGTCTCGTACGTGAACGGCGTGCGTACCTACCGCCTTACCTTCTCGGACGGTGTGACCGCCGATTTTTCGGTTAAGGACGGCGTAGACGGCGCCCCCGGTACAGCGGGTGCCACGGGTCCTGACGGTACGGCCGGTGCCCCCGGTGCTTCGGGTGCCCCCGGCGCAAACGGAACCGCCCCCACCGTCGTTTCGTGCGAACCGGTTTCGGTCGTAGGAAACGTGACCACCTGGCGCTTGACCTTCTCGGATAACACAACGGCAGAGTTCACGGTTACCGACGGAAAGACCCCCGAAGGGGTCGACTGGGAAGGGCTGATGAGCCGTTTAGAGGTGATGAACGATCTTCTGTCGGTCAAAGCCCCTAATATGACGGTCGGTAATTCCACCGTTACCAACGATGCCAGAACCTCTGCCGGTACGTATACCCCCCCTGCCGAGGGTGCCGCCCATATCACCGGTCGCGCCTTCCCCATGACCAAGAGCGTGATGTTTGGCGAAGCGGATACGGTATACGCGCTGCGTCTTAACAAGTTTAAGGTCTACAAAAACAACAACAGTATCGTTGCCTCGGGCGATGTGACCTTTGAGGTACAGATCCGCGCCTACGATTCCACGAAGCTGGCCTCGAAATCCACGCTGGTGAAGAGCTATACGACTACGGTTACGCTTGAGTCCGGCAAAGATTATATCGATCTGCTCGTCACGATCCCGCGTTCGGATCTTGAAGCGATCGGAGAGGATGACTATTTTCTGATGAACATTGGCGTTGTCGGTACGGGTGAGAATGCGCTTGTCTTCTCCTCGAACCAAACCTTCCACTTTATCCCCCGTGAAATGGTTCCAAATGAAGCAGGGAAGAACGTTCTTGCATATACGGGCTATACCAGTGACGGCCTTTCCGAAGCAACGCCCGGTAACGCTTCCAGCAAGCCGATCACGCCCAACATCTTCTTCTGCACGAAGATGGAAGTCACGCCGATTGACTTTTCGGGTCTGCTTAACGGCGGAAACGATTCCACCGGCGGAAACACCACGGAGCCCGACCCCTCGGAAGAGAATCTTTTGTGGCTGCCCGAGCAGTACGACCTTGTCGTCGGCGATCCCTTTGAGCTCTTCTATAAGGGCATCTCGCTCTGCCTGGACAGTGACGCCTACGCCTACGAGCTTTCCTTCTCAGACGGAAAGAGCCGCGGCAATAACTACACCAAAAAGTACGTTTGGACGCCTACGGAAAGTGATATCGGCGTACATAGCCTTACCATTGCGGTTCGCGATAATTTCGGGCGTATTTTGGATACCGGGACGGTAAAGCTGAACGTCGTCAACAAGCCTAAATCTCCCGATAAGCCGCTTACCTTCCTTTTCGTCGGTGCCTCGAACAACAGAGACGGTAAATGGTCGATGGAGGTCATCCGTCGGCTGACCGCCTCGGAATCGACTGCCGTTAGCACCGCAAACAAGAATTTGATGTGCGATGGGCTTACGAATATTCAAACCATCGGAACACAAAAGAAGAGCCTTGGGTATACCGACTTTTATTATGAAGGATACGGCGGATGGAACTTTGAATCCTATACCACCGATTATTCCAAGCAACCCTATTTTGTTTATATCACCGGTAATTTCGGCAGCCTCACGCTGAGCCAGCATTCCTTCTATAAGGATAAAAACGGCGCGATCTGGAAGCTGGAGGCGATTGAGGGAAATAAGCTTAAGCTGATCGCGGTGACCAGCGTAGGCGGGAATGTCAACACCTCCTGCAAGGGATTGAACGTTGCAAGCGACGGTAAGTCGGTTCCTCAAAGCGGAGAGCTGACGCTGGTAAGCGGCGGCGCCAATGACGCGAAAACGCTTAGCTATTCCGCGGTCGAGTATGCGGAGGGAAATCCCTTCTGGAGTGTGGAAAAGGGAAGAAACGACTTTAAGGCTTACGCCGAAAAGCACGGTGTTGAAAGCATCGACGAGGTCGTCGTCAATCTCGGTTGGAACAGCATTAACAATACGACCGAGAAGTTCATTGAGAGCGTAAAAACCTTCGTTGACGGTGTTCTTGCCGATTTCCCCGATTGCCATATCAATTTGGTAAGCCTTGCCCTTCCCGCGCGTGATGGCCTTGGTGAAAACTACGGCGTTTCTTGGGATTATTATGAGATATGCTTGAAGGTATACGAATTCCAGCAGGCCTGCATCGATTTTGCGAACCAAGAGGCATACCGCGGTTCGGTTTCGGTTGTCAGCGCGATCGGTCAGATCGATACCGAAAACGGCTATCTTACCGATGACCGCCCGGTCAGCAACCGCGTTCCTACCGAAGAGACTATACAGTATAACGGCGTTCACTTTAACGATAGCGGCCATCAGCAACAGGCTGACGCGATCTACCGTCACGTCGTCACCCGCTTGCAAGGGAAATAAGGGATCCTTGCCCTCAATTACGATTGATTTTAGGAGTTTTATATGAAAAAGATCGCAGCTCTTCTCGTGGTCGCGCTTCTTTTGCCTACGCTTGCGTCCTGCGCCGGCTTTCAGATGCCGGGCGTGACAACGGCACCGCCGACCACCACGACCGAACCTGCCACGTCTCCGACCGTCACCTCCTGCACCGAGGTCTCCAACGTTGACGGCGTGCGTACCTACCGCCTCACCTTCTCAGACGGCGCTACCGCCGATTTCATTGTGAAGGACGGCGCTCCCGGTGCCCCCGGCGCTCCCGGTGCTGCGGGTGCTCCCGGCGCTCCCGGCGCTGCGGGTGCCCCCGGCTCCACCCCCACCATCGTCTCCTGCACGGCGATCGAAACGGTTGATGGGGTGACCACCTGGCGCTTGACCTACTCGGATGGT
>JAZRFI010000172.1:0-6591 GCA_045661285.1 Eubacteriales bacterium
TACACGCTGCGACTCAAAGAACACGACGGGGTCGGTTCCCTCCAGCGCCGAGGTCATAAGACCCTTGGCGTCGGTGGGGGTAGAGGGGAATACGACCTTCAGTCCGGGGATATGGGCGCAAAGTGCGGTCCAATCCTGCGAGTGCTGGGCGCCGTACTTCGAACCGACCGACACGCGAAGCACGATCGGCATCTTTAAGATTCCGGCGCTCATCGCTTGCCATTTGGCCATCTGGTTGAAGATCTCGTCACCGGCGCAGCCGATAAAGTCGGCGTACATCAGCTCAACGATCGCGCGGCCGCCGCACATGGCGTATCCAACGGCCGAGCCGACGATCGCGGCCTCGGAAATGGGCGAGTTAAAGAAGCGGTGGTAGGGGATCGCTTCGGTCATCTTCTTGTAAACGCCGAAGGCGCCGCCCCAGTCACGGTTATCTTCACCGTAGGCAATAAGGGTGGGATCCTCGTAGAATTTGTCGATGATGGGTTCGAAAAGACCGTCGCAGACGTTGTACATCTTCATCTTGGAGACAGGCTTGCCCGAAGCATCCTTCGCGGTACGGATCTTGCCCGCGATCTCTTTCACTCTCGGGCATTCCTCCTTCGGCATCATGACGTCCGCCTCGCGAGTGGGATCCATGCTGGGAACCTTCTCGTTCGAGAACATGATCGAGGAGATCGCCTCGGGCTCTTTATTAAGATCCATACGGGGCGAGATCTCGTCGTTGATCGCCAGCTTCATGATCTCGGTCATGCGGGCCGTGATCGATTCTTGCATCGCGGCAAATTCGCTCTCGGTGGCAAGACCGCCAAGGATCAGCTTCGCCTTAAAGGCAAGGATCGGGTCGGCCGCCTTCCAGGCTTCGATCTCCTCGGGCGTACGGTAGGTCGAGGAATCGGAGGGGGAGTGACCCGAAACACGGTAGGTGACAACGTCAAGAAGCGCGGGGCCCTTTCCTTCAAGCAGCAGCTTCTTCTTGCGGGTAACGGCGTCAATGACCGCGAGCGGATCGTAGCCGTTCACACGCTCAGCGTGCATCTGGCTGGGATTGAAGCCGGCGCCGAGGCGGGCAACCATATCAAAGCCCATGGTTTCGCCGCGGGTCTGACCGCCCATACCGTAGTGGTTGTTGAATACGTTAAAGAGGATCGGCATACCGCCGTCGCTGAACTTGCCGTCCATGCCCCAAAGCTTGGTGATCTGGTCCATCGAGGCAAAGTTGAGGGCTTCAAGAACCGGGCCGCGGCCGGTCGCGCCGTCCCCGCAGTTGGAAACGACGATGCCGGGCTTGTGGTTCGAGCGCTTATAAAGGGCGGCACCGAGGGCAATGGGGGCCGAGGCGCCGACGATGGCGTTGTTGGGCATCAGACCGAAGGGAATGAAGAAGGCATGCATCGAGCCGCCAAGACCGCGGTTAAAGCCGGTCTTACGGGCGAAGATCTCGGCAAGCGCGCCGTAGAGCAGGAAGTTGATCGCCAGCTCCTTCACGTTGCCGCCCGCGTTCATATGCTTCTCAACGACCGAAAGAACGGCGCCGTCGAGGAACTCCTTCATAATATCGTAAAGCTCCTTATCGTCGAGCTTTTCGATTGAGGAAAGACCCTTGGCCAGGATCTCGCCGTGGCTGCGGTGAGAGCCGAAGGAAAGGTCGTTGATGTCAAGGCAGTAGGCTTCGCCGACCGCCGAGGCCTCTTGGCCGATCGAAAGGTGGGCAGGGCCGGGGTTGTTGTACTCAACGCCGTTATAGCAGCTCTTGGTCTTGACCTCGTTGAGCATGGTCTCAAACTCACGGATGATGGCCATATCGCGGTAAATGCGCATCAGGTCATCCTTCGTGTAGAGCTTCAGCTCTTCCTTCAAGGTCTTGTTGTACTGGCATACGGGAATGTCATTAAAATGGATGTAACCGGCTTCAAAGGCTTTGCCGGGATCAACGTATTGACTCTTAGGCATGGTAAAATCTCCTTCTCTTTCTTACATAAACATCGATTCGCGAATGACCTCGCAAACCGTGGGATGCGGGAATACAAGCTTCTGAATGTCCTCAACGCGCATCTCGGTCTCCACCATCATGGCGGCGCCGTAGATGATCTCCGATGAGTACGAGCCGATCATCGAAAGCCCGACGATGTTCTTGTGCTTTTTATCGGTGATGACCTTTAAGATGCCGTAGCTGTGCTCGTTTTCGGCGATATAGCGGCCGCTGTATTTCAGCGTGACCGTCTGAATATTGACGTCAAGCCCCTTCTCCTTGGCGCTTTCGGTGGTTTCACCGACCGAGGCGACCTCGGGGTTGGTGTAGATGACCGAGGGGATCGAATGATAGTTGATGCGATCCTTCTTGCCGAGGATATTGTTGATGCAGACCTCGCCCTCGCGGTAAGCGGTGTGCGCCAGCATGGATTTGCCGTTTACGTCACCCGCGGCCCACACGCCGGGAATATTGGTCTTGCCGTATTCGTTGGTAACGATCGCCCCACGCTCCAGCTTAAGGCCGATATTCTCGCAACCGATACCCGCCGTTCTCGGGCGGCGCCCGATCGAAACCAGGGCGTAGTCGGCGGCGATCTCGGTGATCTTGCCGTCCTTTTCGTAGGAAACCGTCTTATTCTTGATCGAGGTCACCTTCGCGCCGAGGATGAATTCGACCCCGCGGGCCGCGTAATCCTTTTGCAAGAGCTTAGAGATCTCTCGGTCAACCGGCCCGGCGATGTGGTCAAGCATCTCAACGACGTAGACCTTCGCGCCCACCGAATTGAAGTAGGAGGCCATCTCAAGGCCGATAACGCCGCCGCCAACGACCACGATGGTCTTGGGAACAGCGGGCAGATCCAGCACCTCGCGGTTGGTAAGGGCAAAGCCCTCTTTGAGGGAATCGGCAAGCCCGTCGATGGGGGGAAGCGCCGGAGAAGAGCCGGTCGCGATCAAGAGCTGCTTAGCGGTATATTCCTTGCCGCCTGCTTCCACAACGAAGCCTTCGGCAGAGCGCCCCTTAATAACACCGGTCGCGTTTACGACCTCAACGCCGCTTTTCTTCAGCTTGGCGCCAACACCGGCCACCAGCTGCTTGACAACGTTATTCTTGCGGTTTACGACGAAGGCGTGGTCAAATTCGGCCGAGCCGAAAGTAACGCCGTAGTCCTTGCCGTGCTTTGCGTAATCGTAGATCTTGGCGGAATAAAGAAGCGTTTTGGTGGGGATGCACCCTTCGTTAAGGCAAACACCGCCAAGCGCCCGCTCTTCAATGACTAAGGTTTTAAGGCCGGCGTGCCCCGCACGCTCTGCGGCGTTATAGCCACCGGGGCCGCCGCCTAAAATGATCAGATCGTACATAGTTTCACCTCTTATTTCACAAGCAGAAGATCAAAGCTTTCCAGCGCCTCGCACACGTCCTTTAAGAAGCGGGCGGCGGGTGCGCCGTCCAGCGCGCGGTGGTCAAAGGTCAGCGAAAGCCCCATCGCGGGGTAAGAAACGTCCTTCCCGTCTACCTCTTTTAAGCGGCGGGTGATGTTGTTAACGCCGAGGATGCAGGTCTGGGGCGGGTTGATAACGGGGGTAAAGCTTTCCACCCCAAGCGAGCCGAGGTTGGTGACGGTAAAGGTGCCGTCCTTCAGCTTATCGGGGCTGATGGTACCCGACTGCGCTTCGGTGATCACCGCTTTGGCGGCCCTTGAAAGCTCGGTAAGCGAAAGCTTCTCGGCCGAGAATACGGTGGGGACAAGCAGCCCACGGTCGGTATCGACCGCGATGCCGAGGTTGACCGTGTTAAAGAAGCGCATCTTGTCGTCTAAGAAATGCGCGTTTACGCTGCGGTGCTTCAAGAGCACGCGGGAAACCGCGAAAAGAACCATATCGTTAAGCGTAATATTGCCGATACCCATCGCCTCGCCCATCTTCTTTAAGGAGGCGCGGAAGGCAAGAAGCTTTGTCGCATCGAAGGAGGAATTCAGCGTCAGCTGTGCCATCGTCGAAAGCGAGGCGTGCATCGACTTGGCGATAACCTTGCGGATATTCGGTAGCTTTTCGTCAACGTAAAGCGGGCCGTCACAGGCGGGCGTCTCGGCGGTGGGGGCGTAAAGATCGCTAAGCACGACCTTTCCGTTAAGACCGCTTCCGTTGCGGGCTTCCTTGTATTCGGCGGCAGCCGCGGAGGATACGGTCAGGCCGCGGTCAAGCAGGCTCTGCACGTCGCGCTCAATAATGCGGCCGTTGGGGCCGCTGGCGGTCGCCTTCAAAAGATCGGCGCCGGTCTTTTCGGCCAAGGCCTTTGCGCGGGGCGAGATCGCGCCGCTTACTTCGGTAGCGGCGGCGGGGGCAGCCTCTGTGGCGACCTCGGCAGCGGGGGTAGCTTCGGCAACAGCCTCGGCCGCGGGGGCGGCAGCCACAGCGGGCGCGCCTTCGCCTTGGGGCACGAGGGCAGAGAAGTCCTCGCCCTCCTTACCGATCACACAGACGGTTTGAAGGCAGGGCACGTCGTCCCCTTCCTCATGAAAGATCGCTAACAGAACGCCACCTTCGGGGGCGGGCTCGTCAAAAGAGGATTTGTCGGTCTCGTAGGAGAAAAGGACGTCGCCCTTTTCCACCGTATCGCCAACCTT
This sequence comes from Eubacteriales bacterium, assembly GCA_045661285.1. Lineage (GTDB taxonomy): Bacteria > Bacillota > Clostridia > Oscillospirales > CAG-272 > UBA1740. The sequence continues at coordinate 4,599 of JAZRFI010000172.1, forward strand.
TTTGTTCCATGCCGTAATGATGCAGGACTCAACGCTTTGACCCTGACGGGGCATAATGATCGGTGTTGCCATTTCTCGTTCCTTTCGGTGTAGAATTTATAAATATATTAAGGAAATATAATATTAACCAAATTTTATTCTAACACCGCAAAAGCGAAAAGTCAAGTCGCCAACGGCTCATATTTTTACAAAATTCCTCTTTCCGAAAGAAAAAGAAAAAGGTTCCGAAAGAAAGGAAAAGGAAAAGAAAAACCGCCCGAGGCGGCTTTTTTAATTCTGATATTTCTTGAGATCTTCGGCCGGAGAAAACGAAAAGCTTTCGCGAAAAAGGCGGCAAAAGTATACCGAGGAATGAAAGCCGCAATGAAAGGCCACCTGCTTCACGCTTTTTTGGGTAAAGCGCGTATCTTGTTGGGTAAAAACAAAAGGACACTCGCGCCAGTGTCCTTTTATAAATAAGACTTATTCGACCGTCAGCTTGGCAAGCGTGTAAAAGCCGTTGTCACGCGGGGCGTCGGTCGCCAAATAAACGACGGGGGCGTGAGGGGAAAGAATACCGATCTGAACGGCGTAGGTTCCCTTCGGGATCTCGGTCGGGATCATCGCCTTCAGCTCCGCGCGGTGGATTCCGGGGAGCCAAGTACGGATATCGCATGCTTGCGTAAATTCAAGACAAACTCCCTCTCCTACCAAACGCAAAACGAGGGGAAGCGGCTTATAGCAGGGGGCGCATCCGACGTTTTCGATCGCAAGCTCGGTTGAAAGCTCGGTTCCGCGAAGGATCTTTTCGGGATACGTAAACGTACGGGGGGTAAAGTGATACCCCATGCGGCGGATCCAAGCTTCGCATTTTTCACGCCAATCGTAAGGAATGGGAATTGATTTTGGATTGAAGCTGCTGATATGCCATTCAAGCGTCTTTTCGATCACGGCATCAATATCCCAGCCGCGCCGCTGCCATTCGCAAAGCCACCAAAAGGATTCGAAGGAAACCGGCGCCACCTTCCACTGATCGGGCATGCACGCGATATGCGGCGGATAGTGAATCGTGGTATGGTCCGGCGATCCGAGTCCGTCGCCGCGCCAACCGAGGTGGGTGTATTTTTCGGCGTATTCGATCAGCTCGTGTCGGGCAAGCTGTGTCATAAGCTGGGTCGTGGGGAAGGCGCGGGCATAAACGTCTACGATCTCACGGAACAGCCCCTCGGGATAATCCTGCAGGCGATGCCCTTCGCCCCACGCGCCGGGAAGCGAGATATCGACCGCATCCAACGTGGGATCGGCGTCAAAGCGTTCGCCAAACGCTTGCACGGCGCGAAGAAACAGCTCCATAAACAAGGGATGCGTAGGCGACTCCTTCACGCGCTTCATCGGCGGCCGCTCGGGGCAGGGGATCAGCGCGCGGAGCCAATCGGGCAGATCATCGCTTTCGCGGGTGCTGTGCGCTATCAAACGAAAGATGACGGTTTGCCCGTGACGGCGTGCCCCCTCTAAGATCTCTTCGATAAAAGAATAGCGGTATTCGCCCTGCCGCGGCTCAAATTCCTTCCAAAGAACGCGGAAGTAGGCGACGGTGTTGTCGGGATACCACCCTTCATTTCTTCCGTTTTCCTCGGCATCGGGCGAGATGGGATAGCATTCCACGCGTTCGGTCTCGGTCATTTTGTTTTCGGGCTTTACCACGATATCCGAATACAGCTTTTCACCGCGATAATGCTGAAAGGACATAAAGCCGATATACGGGTTTTGCCCCTCCTCCGCACGGTATTCAAATAGTGCCTTCTTCATGCAGCCTTCCATAAAAAGATCTCCTTTTCTTAGTGGCGGTCCAAACAAGTATACTATACCACAGTATACCGTTTTTTTCAAGTGCTTCTCCCGTTATCTTTCTTCATAAATAAAATCCCCCGACGTGCTTTGAATTTGATCGACAGATCTTTTCATCATAACACATCGGGGGATCTTCGGTTCATCGGCAGGCTTAGCTTGAAGC